>CAMUHN010000122.1 GCA_947088675.1 uncultured Roseburia sp. | reverse complement strand
CATGAGACCAATGCAAGGGCGGGTGATCTTTACACTACTCCGGATCGTCCTTATGCAAATGCGGAGGAAGAAGTAGACGACAGCAAGGGAGGAGTCATTGACCTGATATTCCCGGTAGTTGTACTGATCATCTGCTGTGTCATCGGTATGATCTATACCGGCGGATTCTTTAGCGGCACAGGCTTTGTAGAAGCATTTTCAGGAAGTGATGCGTCTGTGGGACTGATGCTTGGCAGTTTCTTTGCTTTCGTGATTACGATTGTGTTCTATGCGGTACGGAAGGTGTTGAAATTCGGCGAGTCCATGGCCTGTATTCCAGAGGGATTTAAGGCGATGGTTCCGGCAATTTTGATTCTTACGTTTGCATGGACATTGAAGGCCATGACAGACAGCCTCGGTGCGAAAGAGTATGTGGCGGCGGTCGTTAAAAATGCCACAGGGCTTTTGAGCCTCCTTCCGGCGATTATCTTCCTTGTAGCGTGCTTCCTTGCATTTGCGACCGGAACATCATGGGGAACCTTCGGTATTCTGATCCCGATTGTAGTTGCAGTATTTGTTGGGAAAAATGAGACGATGATGATTATGTCGATCTCTGCGTGTATGGCAGGGGCAGTGTGCGGCGACCACTGCTCGCCAATATCGGATACGACCATTATGGCGTCTGCAGGAGCGCAGTGCAATCACGTTAACCATGTGACGACGCAGTTACCTTATGCGGTTACGGTGGCGGTAGTGTCCTGCATTACTTATCTGATTGCCGGAATCTTACAGAATTTTATGGCAGGTGCGCTTGTGGCTGTTATCTCGCTTGTGGTAGGAATAGTGCTGATAATCGGTACATTGCTTGTGATACGGGCAATGACGCCGGATAGAAATTATTAAAGAAAACATATTATAGCCAAAAGTGAAATATGGATTTACGAGGACAGGAATCTGATAGCAGATTCCTGTTTTTAATGGGCAGATATTGGGTTATCCGTCAATGGGGATTTCAATCTGCACAATATAATCCTCAATCCGGTCAATGACATTTTCATTGATTCCCATTTCATAAGAAAATCCATGGAGCGTCAGATTATGGTCTTTGGCATAGTCGAGGATTTCCTGATACCGTTTTGGAATCCCGTCCCAACTGCCTTTATGAAACGCTCTCAAATATTTTCCGCCAGGCATGATAGGAAGTCCGGCCTGATATGAGAAAAAAGGGATTTCAATAAAGAGTTTCTGGTAATCATCAAAGCGGCCTTCCAGCAGGCTGGTGACGGAAATCATGGAGCCATAGGAGGCTTTATGGAGACGGCCGAGCCGGTATTTTTCGGTTTCGGCAGTAATCAACTCTACTTCTTGTTCAAAGGAGACATTTTGATCTGTGTCTACAGTGACCAGACAGCGCGCCTCTTTTTCGATGAGGCTGATCTCTGATAAATTCATAGTCAGCAAGGTGGACATATTCTGATGGTGTGTACATAAATCTGTTCGGATGGCCTGTAGATGTGTGATCTGCATATCAAGATCTGTTATTTTTTCTTCCAGAAGGCATTTTAGGCTGCCGGCGGACCGGTTGTTCATAAAAGTCTGTATTTCGCTGATGGAAACATCCAGTTCCCGCAGCAGAAGGATGGTCTCAAGGATAGGGCTTTGATGGTAATTGTAGCAGCGGTATCCGTTTTTGGGGTTGATAGCGGCCGGCTTGAACAGACCGATCTCGTCATACCACATAAGGGTTTTTTTGTTGATGCCGTGCATGGATGCAAACTGGCCGATTGTGAGAAGCTTGTCTTTCTTATCCATAGTCACCTCGAAATTTTTAAAAATCTGTATTGACCATACAGTTACTGTACGGTCTATAATATCAAATGCGGGGGACAAATACAAGGAGAACGGAGGAAAATTTATGGAAAATTCAAATGTATATGAAAAGCCTGTGACGCTGAAAAGTATCCTGAAATTTGCGGTGCCTACCATTGCAATGACAGTATTCATGTCTTTTTACACAATGGTAGACGGTTTTTTTGTATCGAACCTGATCGGTACAAACGCACTTTCTGCCATTAATCTGACAGCGCCCGTCATTCAACTGGTGACGGCCGTTTCCACCATGCTTGCCACTGGGGGAAGCGCGGCCGTCATGAAAAAGATGGGTGAGCAAAAAGCAAAAGAGGCAAAGGAAGACTTCACATTTCTGATTTTAGTGAATGTTATTGTAGGAGTTGACATGTGCGCGGCGGGATATCTGGCAAAGGACTATATTTTTTCAGGTATGAGCCTCTCCGCGGATGTAGAAAGATATTGTGTGGAATATTTAAGCTGTTATCTGGTGTTTACCGTACCGATCCTTTTAATGAATAATTTTACACTTTATATGATCGCCAGTGAAAGAGGAAATCTTTCGCTGATTTGTTCTGTGGCGGGAGGCATACTAAATATGGCGCTCGATTATGTTCTTATCGTCCGGTTCGGCATGGGAATCAGCGGCGCCGCAATCGCAACGGGGATTGGTTATTCCGTGACGGCAGTTGCGGGGGTATTTGTTTTCAGCAAGAAAAAGAGCCTTCTGCATTTCAAAAAACCTGTGTTCCGATTCAAAGTTCTTGTCAGCGCGGCTGCAAATGGTTGTTCGGAGATGGCGACTGCACTTGTTACAGGAATCATCACTATGTTATTCAATTGGACGATGCTGACGTTTGCAGGAGAGGACGGCGTTGCGGCGGTTACGATCATTATGTATGTGCTGATGTTCGCAAGCTCTCTGTATACGGGATATTCTTACGGCGCAGCCCCTATGCTCAGTTATTATTATGGGGAACAGAACTATACAAAGCTGAAAAAGCTGGTTGCGGTCAGTCTAAAAGTGATTGCAGAGATTTCCCTTGTAACGGCTGCAGTTTCTTTCCTGCTGACGAGACCGTT
>CAMUHN010000121.1 GCA_947088675.1 uncultured Roseburia sp. | reverse complement strand
TACCCTGTACTGTTACCCTGAAGCTGTTCTTCTTGGAATCCGGAAATGTCTTGCCCACTGCCTCGCCAATCGGTTTTGCAGCCGGCTCCGCTTTCTTTAACGCATTCATTGCGGCGGTCAGATCAGCTGTTGCTTTTGCCACCTCTGCTTTGGTAGCATCTGCTTTGTTGTAGACAGCAGTTGCCGCGGTCAGCGCATTCTGGAATACTGCCCATGAATCTGCTGTATAATCTGCCTGTTTTAATACTGCCGCTTTATCGATCTCTGCTTTTAATGCCGCTTTATCCTGTTCCGTTGCAATATCACCGGTTACAGGCGGATTTGGTCCTGGCTCATTGCCGCCTCCCGGAATCTCTACTTTTACCTTAATAACATTTGATTCTACGTTGCTGCCGTCTGTTGCTTTTGCAATAATATCTGCCTCGCCGTTTGCCAATGCTGTAACAACGCCGTTCTCATTTACTGCAGCTGCCGCCGGATTAGAGCTTACCCATTCTACTTTCTGCTCAGCTTCGCCCGGTGTCACTTCTACTACAACAAGCTCTTTTGTAGCATCTTTTGCTGTCAACGTAACTTCTTTGGCATCGCTGTCTTTAACTGCAATTATAATACCCGTTACTGCCGGCTTCTCAGGATCAACTGTGCCGTCTGCCGTTACTTTAATTTCAATCTCGTTGGATTTCACTTCACTGCCGTCTTTTGCTACTGCAGTAATTGTTGTCGTTCCCTCTGCAACTGCTGTTACAAGTCCTTCTTCATTCACGGCAACTGTTTTGGCATCGCCGGTTTTCCACTCTACTTCCTTGTTTGCTGCATTTGCAGGAAGAATTTCTTTTACTGCAAGCTGTACTGTCTCGTTTACTTTCAGTTCAGTTGCACCTTTCGCTTCAATTGTGATTGAAGTAACTTTAACTGCTTTCTTAAGACCGTCTACAGCAGCCTTTAAATCCTCATATGCTTTTATAATTTCTACATTCGTCGGAGCCGTTTTTGCCGCGACGTCTTCTGCCGCCTTTAATGCTTTCTGGAAAGCCGCCCATGTATCTGCAGTATAATCAGCCTCTTTCTTATCTTTTACAGAAGCAATGTAATCTTTTAACTCTTTTGTTGCATCTTTTGCTTTAATCTCAGCTGATTCATATGTGTAAGTATCGCCGTTTGCAAATTTTGCTACGATCTGGTATCTGTACGTCTTGCCTGCTTTAACAGTTGTATCTTCGTATGTTGCTTTCTTCACTGTCGGTTTTGCAGACTGCGGCTTATCAATTACAATATTATCTAACGAAATTCCGCCGTAATTCTTTTCACCTGTTACATAAATTGCTGCAAGCTGATCCGTATCATATGCAAAATCAAGATTTGCATTTTCATACACTTTCGAACCGTCACGTGTAATCAGTACATTTGTTTTCTTCGAGCCAAAATCAATTCCCAACTCTACATGGAGCCAGCCTGTTGACTGCGTATTACCACCCTGGCTTAACGCATTGCTGTCCGCTACTGCTGCTTTCTCTGTAATATCGACTGCTCCGGCTGTCGGAAACTCATTGACAGAAACCTTTGCAAGTTCTTTTGCAGTAACTGCATTCGCAGATAACATGAAAACAGGTTTTACATCAACAGCTTTCGCGCTGCCATTTGTGCTTTCTGTCATCCATCTCAGTCCTGCTCCTTCCGCTGCCGGCACACCCAGCAATGCAAACTGACTTGTCTTGCCTGCGTCAGAAGCATCCATTCTGATATCAAAAGACACCTGAACATTTTCAGTAATCGGATTTGCAAATTTATTCTGTACTGCCGTTCCGTCTGAACCTGCGCCTACATAAAGAATCTTTTGCGATGTATCGCGCGCATGATCGGCCTCTACAGCAATTGCGTTCTGACCTGCAACCTTACCGCTGGCCGGATTCGCCAGAGACATGTAGTCCCCTGCTTTTTTCAGCTTATTGTCTGTTCCGGTTGCTTCTACCGTAACATCCTCAAAATCTTCCTCATACAAAGGATCACCGAGTGCTACGGTTTCCCACTTGCTGCCTTCATTCGCTGAAATAACGGCCAGCTTGCTGTCGCCTTCCATCGGTGTTGAAATCCTGTGGATCTCATATCCCTCAGCAGCACTGACTGCCGTAAACTCTACGTTCACTTTTCCGGGTGTCGCTTCGCTTGCCGTAACAACGCCTTCGCCCGGAGAGAGATTCAGATCTTCTCTGCCTAACTCTGCGGCAAACACATTCTCGTCTGCAGGCATCGCCCCCAGCACACTGCCCGCTGCCATAGAAGCTGCAAGCACTGCTGCAAGAATCTTCTTTTTCATGTCTTTTCCTCCTCTTTTTTCTGACCTTTTGTCTAAGTTGTTTTCGCCAACTTGTTTTCTTAGTATATCAGATATTTCAAACTTTTCCATTACATTTTTTGCCGATTTTTTTTGATATATCTTTATAAATTTTGTCAAATTTGACTATAAACTTTTTTCAACTACAAAAATCTGTCGTTTTTATTACCATAAATGTAACGAATGGACAGTTTTCCAGATAAAATACACAATATGAGTATCGGAAACTCCTCTCACTATTCCGCAATCTCAATCTGGCAGCACTTCATGGCCGCAAGCGCATTGCGATGACTCTCATCTGTTACGCCGGCACAACAGGAAGCTTCCACAATAATCTTCGTCTCCGGCAAAAATGCTTTGATCAGCAGAGCATTCGAAATAACGCAGATGTCGGTGCAAAGTCCGACCAGAGTGATCCGTGAAATCGTTTCTTTCCGATTTTCACTCCAGAGCAGTTTGCCAAGTTCTGCGCTTCCAAACGTTGGTTTATCCACCACGCGACACTTTTCCATATATTCCGTAAGCTGCGGAATAATCTCCCAGCCGGCGCTCCCACCGATACAGTGCGGTACCGGAAGATTTTTTCCCTCCTGTGTATTCAGATAATCCGCCTGATGCGTATCGCGCGTAAAGATCACATGTTCTGCTTCCTCCAGCCCATTTTTTACACGCCCCACGACGCGCGGCACAATCGCCACTGCCTCTTTTGTTCCAAGCGCCCCGTCCACAAAATCATTCTGCATATCCACAACAATCAAATAATTATTCATAGAAACCTCCATTCCGAGAACGTTTACGTTCGAGGAACCGCAGGAGAAATCTGCGAATGCAGT
>CAMUHN010000120.1 GCA_947088675.1 uncultured Roseburia sp. | reverse complement strand
GACTGTAAATCTGCTGCAAATTGCTTCGGTGGTTCGAATCCACCTCTGCCCATTTAAGAATTTGATTATCGGGTTTTTAATTTTTTTCTTTCTGATCCAGTGGGACCTTTTCTGTTTAAGGCAATTACAGTTTGTATTGGCTGGACGGAATGAGGTTTCAGTCTCTTTTTAACGGTACTTGAATTTGTTGCGTCTGATATTTTGTCTGTTCTCTGTTCCTCCACTACTTCGTCGGTTATGGCCTCTGTGGCTTTTCTGCGTTCATGTCTGTGTTTCAAAATATTAATATCTGTGATTTCTCCATTTTGCACGGCAACTTCTACTTTGGCACGTATAAAATTCACATCATATGTACCAATATAAACTCCATTAGAAATATTTTTTAAGTCCCGCCTCCGTTTGAAATCGAGCGATACAACATAGGAAAAAGTTACGGTAAAATAAAAAATAGCATGTGATTAGAAAAAAATAAAAATTTTTAAAATCAATGCAATAAAATGTGCTGCAGAGGCATTATCTAAGTAACAGACAAACAAAAACAAGGAGGTAATTATTATGAGAAGAAAATGGAACGGATTTGTAGCAGGATTAATGGCAATGAGTATGGTAGCGGCAGCGCCGCTGACAGCGGCAGCGGGAACGGTTACCGGGACGCAGCCGACAGCGGTCACAGCGGAGACGAGGGCAAAGAAACCGGATGCGGGCAAGCCGGATAAGACGGACGCGTCAAAGCCAAACAAAGCGCAGAGCCAGAAAGTAGGCAAAGTAACATGTACGGCGGCAGGGAAAGTAAACGTCTCATTTAAGAACAAGGTAGTATATACGGACAATGTAAGGGCTGTGATTACAGATGCACAGGGAAATGAGATTGTATGCAAGATCTCCAAAAAGAACAAAAATCTGCTGACCGTATCAGTGTCAGGGCTCGTAGCAGGCCAGACATATACGATTACGATAGACGGTATTATAGGAAAAGATACAGCAGAGGCAGTAACGATAACCCAGAGTTTTGTGGCAAAGGGAATGAAAACAAGCTGCAAAACATCCAAACCGGTTGTTTCCAACAACAAATTTGTGACAATAAAAATGAATGGTTCTGCATACTACAAGGATGCAGCGGTTGTAGTAACGGATTCTGACGGCAACACCTGCGACGCAAAGATTGTGAAAAAGGCAAAAGGAAACATTAAGATCCAGATCACAGGGATGCAGAAAGGAAAAACGTATACGATTACAATCAATGGAGTAAAGACAAAGAAAGAGAAAAACTTCGGTTCCATCACAAAGACTGTTGCGGTAAAATAGTTGAAAGCGGTCTTTTTGTATAACAAAAGTTGAAAGGGGTAAATCCGAATGTGGGAAAGCGCTCCAAAACGAAAAGTCAAAATTGACGAGCAATTGTTTGAACGTATTTGTCAGGGAGAAGCGGATGCATTCCGGGAACTGTATGAAAGCACATACAGACCGCTCTATGCATTCCTGCTTTCCCATACCCAAAATTCGGAAGATGCACAGGATTTATTACAGGATACATACATACAGATTTATAAAAACAGTCATTTATACCAGAAACAGGGAAACCCGATGGCCTGGATGATGAAAATAGCAAAAAATCTTTTCCTGATGAAATGCAGAAAAGACAGGGAAGCAACGGTTAATTATGAAGATGTGGAAAATGAACTGGGGTTTGCGGACATTTCAGACGTGGATAATCGAATGATACTTGCAGCAATGTTCCAAATACTTTCCGAGGAGGACAGGGATCTGATTATTCTGCATAATGTGGGCGGGATGAAACACAGGGAAATTGCGAAATTGATGAATATGCCTCTCGGAACAGTGATGGCCCGATATAACAGAGGAATCCGGAAATTGCAGAAAGAATTTGGTGAAAAGCTATGAAAAAAGGGGAATTAAAGAAAAGAATAGAGGAAGGATTTAATGAGCTGGCACCAGATGTATTTGACGCAGTAATGGAAAAGGCACAAGAGCAGAACCTGATTGCGTTCAAAGAAACTGTTGAAAACGCATCGGAGGTATCAAAATCAGAGAAAAACAGGACAAAACGGGAAAAAATGTTTGTCAGGAAATTTACCGGATATGCAGTTTCCGCCTGTGCAAGCCTTGCTCTAATCTTTCTGTGCATATATGCCGGCCTTGGAGTTGATCGAAATGCTGTATATATGACGCTGGATATTAATCCCAGCATTCAAATAAAAATGGATGAGTCTTTTCAGGTAAAGCAATTAAAAGGGCTGAATCAGGACGGAAAGGATATAGTCAGCGAATTAACCTGGAGAGAGAAAGAACCAATTCAACAGCTGTTGGACGGATTGATTCAGAAAATAGCAGAAAAAGCGTATCTTTCGAAAGACGGCAGTATACTGGTGACATTGTCTGCTCCGCGCGAAGAAATCTGTAATGAACTTGAGGATACCTTTACAAAACAGGTAGACGCAAAGTTAAACGAGCTTGAAATTTCCGGCATAATAATCGCATATCAGAAAGCCGATAACCGCTCGTCAGGACGCGGACAGCTCGAAGAAGAGCTGGTAAAAACATGTGGTCTGTCGAAGGATACGGTTCGTAAAATGACAGTAACCGAATTGATTCACTATTGTCAGGAACATACCTCATTAAATTTAAAAACTTCAAAGGTTTCCGATTCTAAACATACGGAATCCATAAAAAAACAGGAAGATATTTCTCTTCAGAAAGAGGCGGGCAATACAAACCGTCTACCGGATGAAGAAAATATAAATGAAATACCCTACCCATACGAGCAGCAGGGGGTTTTGGATACGTCATCAGAAAGCCCGGCAGAGGACGAAACCGGGGGAGATGAATGGAATGAGAAAGAGCCGGAGGAAACAAAAACTCCTGATGACCATGTGCTTCCTCCCAAAAACAATGGTCAAAAACCAACAGATAGTTCCCAAAACCCGACGGCAACAGATAATTTGCCAGCACAAAAGACAGATGCTCCGGCACAAACAAACCCTCCTGCCCAGCCACAAAATCCTGTGCAGACGGAACAGCCTGTTCCGCCTGCACAGGCCCCGGCTGAATCTACAGAAAATACTGATTCAGACAGTGGAAACAAAGACAAGGACAAAGATAAAAATAAAGACAAAGATAAGGATAAAGACAAGGACAAAGACAAAAATAAAGACAAGGATAAGGATAAAGACAAGG
>CAMUHN010000119.1 GCA_947088675.1 uncultured Roseburia sp. | reverse complement strand
CTAAGGATCTTGTGATAGCAATATCGTGTGGGTTCAAGTCCCATCTTCCGCATTCAGCAGAATTTTTCGTGTAAGATATGCAGAAGTGGCGGAATTGGCAGACGCGCAGGCTTCAGGTGCCTGTGGTAGCAATATCGTGTGGGTTCAAGTCCCATCTTCTGCATTTTTTTCTGGTTTTGATCCTATGGAAATAATCGTATCTGTGGAAATGGCAGTATCCTGCGGGATGTTGCTGTTTTTTTCTCCCCTGTCGTAGTTGCGTTCCCAATGAAAAATCATGAAAAAAGTGGAAATGTGAATGGATTCCTCCGTTTCAATCGTATTAACTGTAGGAACAGAAAAACAGATCACAGGAGAGGGGAAATTATGATGATGAAAAAAACAGTTTCAAAGTTTCTTACAGCAACAGTTTTATTTTCTGTAGGGACAACCTGTGTTTTTGCAGCCGGACTGGGGCAAAAACAGACCGATACGGAGCAGAGAAACGGTATCTTTGACTATGCTGTAAATTGTATTTATACGGACGTTGACGGAGACGGTATCTGCGATTATGCGGGGAGGAACTGTCTTTTTATGGATGCGGATGGGAATCGCATTGCAGGTTATGCTGCCAAACCCTTTTATACGGATGCGGACGGAGACGGTATCTGCGATTATGCGGCGGGAGGCTGCGGCCGGTACTATACGGATGCGGACGGAGACGGTATCTGCGACAACTATGCGGCCGGTATGTGCGCGCGGGGCGGTGCGGGCCGCGGCAACGGTTTTCGGAGGAGATGCGGCAGATAAACGGATGGTGGTATCATGCGGAACGAACAGGAAGTAAACAGAGCCATAGAGCAGTATGCCGATACGGTTCGGCGGCTCTGTATGCTGTATTTAAAAAATCATGCCGACACAGAGGACATATTTCAGACAGTATTTTTGAAATATGTCCTTAGTTCTGTTTCCTTTGAAAACGGAGAGCATGAGAAAGCGTGGTTTATCCGTGTCACAATCAATGCCTGCAAGGATTTGCTGAAAAGTTTTTTTCGCACTCGCACCGTGTCGCTGGACGAGGCGGTAGAGCGGCCGGATTTGATTTTGCCGGATCACAGGGAAGTTTTGGAGGCGGTACTCTCCCTGCCGGAGAAATACAGAGATGTCGTATATCTGCATTATTTTGAAGGGTACAGCGCTCCGCAGATCGGCAAAATACTGGGCAGGAATGTGAATACGGTTTATACCCGTCTTGCACGTTCGAAACAAATGCTGCGGGAGAAGCTGGGGGATGACAGGTATGGATGAAAAGTTAAAGGAGATCTTTCAGGGAGTCCGGGCGCAGGAGGCGCTGAAAGAGAGGACGAGAGAATTTCTTGTACAGAAAACACACGGATATACAAAGTGTCAGAAAATAAAATACAGTCATCTTGTATGGGCTGCAATCTGCGCTCTTTTTTTGCTGACAGGAGGCAGCTGGCTGTATTTTATGCCTACAGCAGAAATTTCAATTGAGATTAACCCGTCAATTTCGTTGGCTGTCAATCGGTTTGACCGGGTGATCGCGGTAGAGGGTCTGAACGATGACGGGAAAAAACTGGCGTCATCTCTGGATATCAGATTTTCGGATTATATGGATGCAATCAGTCGGATCATCGAGAGCAGGGACATTGCAGGACTGTTGTCTGAAAATGAAATTTTAACAATTTCCGTGATCGGCCCGGAGGGAAAGCAGTGCAGTCGTATCTGCGGCAGTATCGCTTCAAATGCGGCGGGGCATAAGAATATGTATTGTTATTTTGCGGATTCGGATGAGGCAAAGGAAGCGCGTAAGATGGGGCTTCCATATGGAAAATATAAAGCGTTTCTGGAACTTGTGGAACTTGGCGCCACAATCAGTCCGGATGAGGTAAGAGAAATGACAATGCGGCAATTGCGTGATCTGATCGAGCAGCTGTCAGGCGAAACCACAGATTTGAAAACCAGAACGGGCGGAGGCTGCGGGCGTGGCGGACACACAGGAAACTGCTGGAAAGTACAGGAAAATAACAACGGAAATACCGGTCAGGAACAGACGTAAGCGCCGTAGACGGCAGTCGCTTTCAACAGCGGCTGCATTTTTTTTGTAAAGAAAAAAAGGAAAATCATAAAATTCGTCGAATATTAATAGTATAGAGTGTTTGCAGAGAGCAGTTTACACAGGGAGAAAACAGATGACGATACGGGAAGAGATTGAAAAAATGGAACAGGAAAACTTAAGCCCGTTTGCTGCATTAAGCGCACAGTCCAGGGGACGTGACCGAAAAGAAGAACAGTGCGATATACGTCCGGTTTTTCAGCGCGATCGCGACCGCATTCTGCACAGCAAGGCGTTTCGGCGTCTGAGAAACAAAACGCAGGTTTTTCTGACGCCAAAAGGCGACCATTATCGGACGAGAATGTCGCATACGCTGGAGGTATCCCAGAATGCCAGGACAATCGCAAAGGCGCTGCGTCTGAACGAGGATCTGGTGGAGGCAATCGCGCTGGGGCATGATCTTGGGCATACGCCGTTTGGCCATGCGGGAGAGCATGTGTTAAACGAGCTGTGTCAGGATGGGTTTCATCATAATGAGCAGAGTGTTCGTATTGTAGAAAAGTTGGAGCATGACGGGCAGGGGCTTAATCTGACCTGGGAAGTCAGGGATGGGATTTTAAATCATCAGACCAGTCTGATGCCGCATACACTGGAAGGACGTATCGTGCGTTTTGCAGATAAGATCGCATATATTAACCATGATATTGACGACGCGATCCGCGCGCAGATCTTAAGGGATGAAGATATTCCAAAGAAATTCAAAGAGACGCTGGGATATACGACGCGGCAGCGCATCAATACGCTGATACATAATATTATTATGAACAGCAGAGGCAAAGATGATATCTTAATGTCAAATGAGGTGAAAGCTTCGTTTTTTGAATTGCGTCAGTTTATGTTTGCGCATGTTTACCAGAACCCGAAAGCGAAACGGGAAGAGGGAAAAGCGCAGGCGATGATCAAACAGCTTTTTTGCTTTTATATGGATAATATTGAATTATTACCGGAAAAATATCTTAAGATGCTTGACGACGGGGAAACCGGGGAGCGTATTGTCAGCGATTATATTTCCGGTATGACGGACCAGTATGCCATAGCGCGTTTTCAGGAGTATTTTCTGCCGAACGCATGGCAGGTGGCGGGCTGTTAGAAAGGAGTATAGCGGATGCCGTATTATCCGGACGATATCGTAGAGGAAGTGCGTGCCGGAAATGATATTGTAGATATCATTTCCGGTTACGTGCGCCTGTCGAGAAAAGGAAATTCCTATTTTGGGCTATGCCCGTTTCACAGTGAGAAATCCCCCTCCTTTTCCGTTGTCCC
>CAMUHN010000118.1 GCA_947088675.1 uncultured Roseburia sp. | reverse complement strand
GAGCAGATGGAGGAGGCCGTATTCACGGACGAAAAACAGCAGCGAGAGGAGAATATCCGCCAGATTACCGGGAAACTGGAGGAAGCGTTTGCAGATAATGAGGAATGGCTCGCACTTCTTGGCGAGGCTGTCTACCAGTACCAGAAAAAGACGGTGCGGAAAATGATTTTAAAAGACCACAAACGTCCGGACGGACGAGCGATTGATCAGATTCGCCCGCTTGCTGCCGAAGTGGATCTGATTCCGCGTGTACACGGCTCTGCGATGTTTACGCGGGGGCAGACGCAGATCTGCAACGTTGTGACGCTCGCCCCGCTCTCGGAAGTACAGAAAATTGATGGTCTGGATGAGAATATAACGACAAAGAGATACCTGCATCAGTATAATTTTCCTTCCTATTCTGTAGGCGAGACGAAAGTATCGCGCGGGCCGGGAAGGCGTGAGATCGGACACGGCGCATTGGCAGAGAAAGCGCTGATGGCAGTGCTCCCGTCAGAGGAAGAGTTCCCTTATGCCATACGGTCTGTATCGGAGACATTTGAATCGAACGGTTCTACATCTATGGCCTCTACCTGCGCTTCCTGTATGTCGCTGATGGCGGCAGGCGTTCCGATTAAATCTATGGTTGCAGGTATTTCATGCGGTCTTGTCACAGGAGATACCGATGACGATTATATCGTTTTGACTGATATTCAGGGGCTGGAAGATTTCTTTGGCGATATGGATTTTAAAGTGACAGGAACCCATAAGGGAATTACTGCAATCCAGATGGACATCAAGATTCATGGGCTGACCAGGCCGATTGTGGAGGAAGCAATCAGACGCACGCGGGAAGCAAGGCTTTATATTATGGATGAAGTAATGTCCAAAGCGATTGACGCGCCGAGAAAGGAAGTCGGCAAATATGCGCCGAAGATTATTCAGGTGCAGATCGACCCGGCAAAGATCGGCGATGTGGTCGGTCAGAGGGGTAAGACAATCAACGAAATTATTGAACGCACTGGCGTAAAAATTGATATCACGGACGACGGTTCTGTTTCCATCTGCGGTACCGATCTTGAAATGATGGAGAAAGCGGCCGAGATGGTACGCATTATCATCACGGATTTTGAAGCCGGCCAGATTCTGACCGGGACTGTTATAAATATCAAGGAATTCGGCGCGTTTTTGGAGTTTGCGCCGGGAAAAGAAGGGCTGGTGCACATCTCAAAAATCGCGAAAGAGCGCATCAACCGCGTCGAGGACGTACTTACGCTCGGCGATAAAGTAAAAGTAGTCTGCCTTGGAAAGGATAAGATGGGCAGAATCAGTTTTTCGATCAAAGATCTGCCGAAAAACTGAAAAAATCTTGCAAACAGAATGCGTTTATGATACAATGCAAAGCGGTACAGCGTCAGAAACGGCGTTATGCTTTTTCTGATGTAAAAATACACATGTACTGACTGCCGGATCAGGTGCCGTACCGGTCATTCCGGGAGGGTGAAGTACATGGAAGAATAACCATGGAGGTAGAAAAATGAGTGTTATTTCAATGAAACAGCTTTTGGAAGCCGGTGTCCATTTCGGACATCAGACAAGAAGATGGAACCCGAAAATGGCTCCGTATATCTACACAGAGAGAAACGGGATCTATATCATTGACCTGCAGAAATCCGTCGGCAAAGTGGACGAAGCGTACAAGGCCGTATCCGATATTACGGCGGAGGGCGGTACCATTCTTTTCGTAGGGACAAAAAAACAGGCGCAGGATGCGATCAAAGCAGAGGCAGAGCGCTGCGGCATGTTTTATGTCAACGAGAGATGGCTTGGCGGTATGCTGACCAACTTTAAGACGATCCGCAGCCGTATTGCAAGATTAAAAGAGATCGAGACAATGGCGACAGACGGTACGTTTGAAGTGCTGCCCAAAAAAGAAGTGATCGCATTGCGGAAAGAATGGGAAAAATTAGAGAGAAACCTTGGCGGTATCAAAGAGATGACAAGGATTCCGGACGCCATTTTTGTGGTAGATCCCAAAAAGGAGAGAATCTGTATTCAGGAAGCGCATGCCCTCGGCATCACTCTGATCGGTATTGCCGATACCAACTGTGATCCGGAGGAGCTTGACTATGTGATTCCAGGAAACGATGATGCGATCAGAGCCGTAAAATTGATTGTTTCCAAAATGGCCGACGCCGTAATCGAGGCAAATCAGGGCGCCGAGATGACGCCGGAAGAGGCGGAGTCTGCAGAGTCCGAGAGTGAAATGGCGGAAGAGGCACAGGCTTAATACTGTATTTTTCGATAGATAGGAGTGTAAAAAATGGCTATTACAGCAGCTATGGTAAAAGAACTGCGCGAGCTGACAGGCGCAGGCATGATGGATTGTAAAAAGGCGTTAAATGAGACAGACGGCAATATGGACGAGGCCGTTGAATATTTAAGAAAGAACGGACAGGCAAAGGCGGAGAAAAAGGCCAGCAGAATTGCAGCAGAGGGCTTATGCGCTGTGGCTGTTTCCGGTGATACGACAGCAGCGGTTGTCGAGGTTAATTCCGAGACAGATTTTGTTGCAAAGAACGAGACTTTCCAGACTTTTGTAAAGGCAGTTGCAGCTCAGGCAGTCGCTTCTTCTGCGGCTGATATGGATGCTTTTCTGGAAGAGGCATGGAACGAGGATGCATCGAAGTCAGTGAAAGATGCTCTGGTTGAAAAAGTAGCGGTGATCGGTGAAAATTTAAAAATCCGCAGATTCGAAAAAGTTGTGGCAGAGAACGGATTTGTATCCACCTATATTCATGGCGGCGGAAGAATCGGCGTCATTGTAGAAGCCAAAACCGACGTTGTCAACGACGATGTAAAACAGGCGATCTACAACATTGCGATGCAGATTGCCGCATTAAATCCGAAATATGTCTCCAGAAGCGAAGTAAGCGAAGAGTACATTGCTCATGAGAAAGAGATTCTTTTGGCACAGATTAAAAATGATCCGAAAGAGTCGCAGAAGCCGGAGAAAGTCATCAACGGTATGGTAGAAGGTCGTATCAGCAAGGAATTAAAAGAGATCTGCCTTGTTGACCAGGTATACGTAAAAGCGGAAGACGGAAAACAGACAGTCGGAAAATATTTAGAGCAGGTATCCAAAGAGGCTGGCGCTTCCGTATCAGTAAACCGTTTTGTACGATTTGAGACAGGCGAAGGCCTTGAGAAAAAGCAGGAAGATTTCGCGGCGGAGGTTGCGGCGCAAATGGGCAAATAAGCGAATTTTTCAATTCAAATTTAATTAAAGTATTTATAGGCTCCAGGAGCCTTGTAAACACTGTACTTTCTAGTGGTTATAAGGTTTTTGGAGCCTTTTTCATTCATAGAAAGGCAATCGTTCAAGTACCGCCAAACACCGCCAAACACCGTCTAAAATCACTTCAAATTGAGTATTACTCAAGTCACAAGTTGAGTAAAATGAGTATCCGCAATCTTTAGCGAAGTTTACTCAAGTCATCAGAGTTCTTGAAATCATCTTACTTCATAATTAAATTTCACAGGTTA
>CAMUHN010000117.1 GCA_947088675.1 uncultured Roseburia sp. | reverse complement strand
GCCGCCAGCGTTCATCCTGAGCCAGGATCAAACTCTCGAATAAGAAAAGTAA
Source organism: uncultured Roseburia sp. (assembly GCA_947088675.1). Classification (GTDB taxonomy): domain Bacteria; phylum Bacillota; class Clostridia; order Lachnospirales; family Lachnospiraceae; genus Roseburia. The sequence continues at coordinate 3,764 of CAMUHN010000117.1, read as the reverse complement.
ATTAACTTCAGCAAATTCACTTCGTAAATCCAATCTACTTTCGTCTGATCCGGATCAAAACAAGCTTGGCTTCTTTCGTATCCGTTTCCCCTAAACATTTACTGTTTGGTTTGTATCTGTTCGATACTCTCTGAAAAATCTTTAAGAATTTTTTCTCTTGAATTTTCAGGGTTGCATTACTGTTTATTTGTCAAGGTTCTTCATGCGTCTTTCGCATGTCTGTCGCTGTGTTGTTGAACACGCAACGTTGATATACTATCATATCTCCCGCCGGCCGTCAATACCTTTTTTTGAAATTTTTTACAATTTTTTTGAAAGGTTCTTAGCTTCGGATCCGGACGCAGTCAAGCGCGGATCATTTCGCGCGGTAGGTTTATATAATAGCACCGACTTCTGTCATTTGTCAACAAGTTTTTCTATAATTTTTTACACTATTTTCAGGCACTATTTTCAGACTGCATTTTAAAAGACATAGACTCCCACATATCCAAGCCCATAATACAGCAATCCGCCGAGGACACAGGCCTCTACGGCGCCCATAGCAGCGCCCAGCAATTTATTCAGCCCCTCTATGATCGAAAAATTACTGAGAGCCAGCACCGGCGTGAAGATGAGACTGCATATTTTAAAAACAATACCGACCACGATCAGCCCGATTACACTCAGCGTCAGCGTGCTCATCGCCTTCGCCATCACACTTGTGACTGCGAAAAGCAGCAGCGCAACGCTGATTAAAGATGCCGCTCCCGATAAAATTGTAACGATTTCCTTCATAATGCCATTGGCAAAACCTTTTTTGATTCTCCATATAAATATGAGAAAGACGATCAATGCAAAAACTAATTGGACCATTCAGACCACTACTCTCCTGTTTCTTAACTCTTTATTTCAATTCAATCGTATCAATAGAATCAGGCGTCACGACCATATAGCGCCGCATGGAATTCTGCGGTATCAGAAGCAGCACCGATTTCGGAAAGTTTCCGCTGTATTTCTCCGCTCCGTTGCTATTATAGATACGACACTCGGATTCATTATAAATAATGATCTGATCCTCATGGAATAGAATATCCCTGAAATCTATGTCAAATTCTATCGACTGTTTCAACTCCCCTGACTTATGATATACTTCCAGCCGATATCTGTTAGTACTCTGCGTACTGTTGAATACCAAACCAATATACTCACTTCCATAATATACGCCCTGGACACTGTCCGCAAGCAGCTTTTCAGCGATACTGACAGGCTTCTGCGCGCCGTTGAAAAACATGATCCGGTCATCGGAGACCGCAAATACCGAACTGTTATCCAGGAAACTCGTAAGCGGAACTATGGAATTCAGGTAGTCATATCCACTCACATAATTATTAACATTATTTTTGCCGACAGGACCAAAATTGTAAAATGCCACACTGGATTTCATCTGCCCGCTGTCTACAAACAAGTACGATACACAGGCCAATTCTCCACTCGGAGAGATGGATACGCTGACCGGATACCCACTGTCCTTCATGGTTGTCCTGAATTTCACCAGTTCCTGCCCCTGAGAGTCATACAGACAGATCAACGTGACATCCGTATCATCTAAAACCACCGCAACCACCCCGTTAGATGCCACACAGAAATCCCGCAGCGGTCTGTTTGTCGTTATACTTCCCATGATTCCGCTGGTGTTCATGACATAGATCGTTCTTCCGTTGTAATCCCCGATCGCCGCCACATTCTGACAGATGTCTACAATAGGGTTCTGCATCTCAAACGTCTGGTTCCAGATCGCATTCCCCCGGATATCCATACATCCGGCTCCATCCTTACTGTATGTCAGAAGATGTCCTGCAAAGGGAACCATCGTAGAATCCTGTGTAATATGTACCTCCGTGGTAAAAACTACCGTACTTTCCGTATATACTTTGTTCTTCCACTGGTGATACAATACCACACCGACTGCTGTAAGCAGTATGATCACCAGAAATATCCGGTAAAAAACAGTGAACTTATGACTCTTGATTCTCTCCCTGTAACTGATCCTGCCCTGCTCTTCTTTTCTCTCTCTTTTTCTTTTCAGGTAATCCCTAACGTTTGCCATGCGTTGTTCCTCTTTATCACAGCGTTATGTTTTTTCCATGTCCTATTGTAGCATAGTTTCTTCTATGGCAGTATTATTTTTTGTCCATAACGAATATTATCCGGATTCGTAATCTGGTTCAACTCACAGATCTTCTTTACATGCGTGGTGTCTCCGTAGATTTTCTGACTGATCAGGTACAGCGTATCTCCACGTTCCACTTCATAATATCTTGCCACATTTCTCGACAACGCTTCCACGCCTTCCTCTGCAGTCTGTTTGCCGCCGTCCTCTTCTTCCTGCTGCAGATCTCCGTCAGTTTCTTCCTCTTCTGTCTGCAGTATTTCATCATCACCCGTTTGTTCGGCTTTCTTTGTTTCCTCCTGCAGTCCCGCATTATCTCCTGACGCAGATTCCTCCGTTATATCTTCCGTCACATCCGTTTCCGCTTCATGCGTCGTCGTTTCGGCCGATACACTCTCCTGTCCCTGCATCATATTCTCATACAGCACATTATCCTGCAATACAGTATCCTCAGTCAGACCATCCTGCAGTCCGTTGTCGCTCATATCACTGTGCAGACCACTGTCGCTTATATCACCGCGCAGACTTTCCCGCTCTACTATGATATCGTTCTGTTCCTTCCCCCGGGCCGTCTCGTCCGTTCCGGCCGGCCCATCCGTTTCCTGATTTTCCATAACAAAGAAAACTTCCGCTGCAGACTGATTCAGTTGTTCCATCTTACCATAGCTATTGGCCGAGTTAATGACGATCGCAACCAAAACAACAAAAACGATCCCTACCTGCAGAGAAATCGCGTTATGATAACGCGTCCCATGCGCCGGAAAAACCCTGTTTGTGAAACGCTGCCCGCCAAAGCTGTCCGGCACAGAATCCGTCTCCCCCATAAACGACTGCTTTTTCTCTTCCTGATCCTGATGAATCAAATAATCCTGCATCTCTTCGTTATCATGATAAAAAATCTTATATCCCTTGATCTCATAGGCGCCGTCCGCCTCCCTGATCAGAAATACGGGGCCTGTCCTGTCCAACCGACAGCCGATTTCCCCAAGCAGTTCATATTTGTCAAAAACGGCAAGATTGCCTTTCCGGCCGGCCCCATAGACAACATACCTGCTGCCTTCTTTTGATCCGTAGAAACTAAGATCCGTAAGATCCAAACCGTCTGCTTTGTTTTTTAAAAAGGAAATGACATAATCTTCCACATAAAGCTCGTACTTTTCTTCCCCTCTTCCTTTGTGAATGACGATCGATGGCTGTCGCATTTGTCTCACTCCATTCCACAAAATCCACATCTGCACCTGCGTCCGGGCAGATCTATAGCATGATAAATTGTAACAGTCCGACATGTGCTGCACTGTCACGATAACTTTACTATAACATGTCCTTTGTGCAAAATATGCTGCATTCTGCGGTAACTGCAGGGAACGGGAAATAAATTTGCCCCTTATCATTATGAAATAGAAAGAGATGTGCCCGGCACACCTCCTTCTATTCCGCATCTGCTTTCAGCGCTGCTTATATAAACTTGTAGATTGTCACCGAATCATAATCCCTGCCCGGACCAAACACGGCTGAGGGGAACTCCGGATGATGGATATTGTCCGGATAATACTGTGTTTCGAGACAAAGTCCCATGCGCGGTCCATAAAGGAAGTTCTCCTTACCCACCTCTTCT
>CAMUHN010000116.1 GCA_947088675.1 uncultured Roseburia sp. | reverse complement strand
ACTCCGCAAGAGCTAAAATGCGTATGATGATTAAGAAACTTTTGCGGAAGCATCGTTACCCGCCGGAGGGTATGGACGATGCGGTGCAAACCGTCATGACACAGTGCGAGCTGTGGACGGACAATACTGATATGGTATCCTAAGCAAATTCATACATTGCAAGCAAGGCGCTTCAACTATCGTTCTGCAGATAAAGTATATAAAGAGTTCATGCTGTATGCGATTGATCGGGCGGAACCTTATGAAATACCATCGGTTTTTACATCATGAAATCGAGAAATATGAAAGAAAAAAAGAGCAGAAAGCGGCTTAGTCGATCGTGTGCCCCGAAAAATCCAAACAAGGGGTTTTTGCGCCCTAAACATAGAGGTATAAAAAGAAAGAGACGGTCCTGCAATGAAATCCGGTCTTAAAAAAGCTCGATTCTGCGGGATCGTCTCCTTTTCAACTGTCAGAGACTAAAAATTGATATTTCCCGACAGCCCCTTGTATAAGAGAAGCGCGAGACGGCGCAGGATGTCCGGTGGACATCGGTACTGCGCGGACCGGAGCGGAGCGGAGACCTCGAACGTGAGAGTCCGGCAGGACTCGTTTATGCAAAAGGGACATCCAAACGGATGTCCCTTTTGCATAAGAGAAGCGCGAGACGGGACTCGAACCCGCGACCCCGACCTTGGCAAGGTCGTGCTCCACCAACTGAGCCACTCGCGCATATGTATAAATTAAATTTTCAGAGAGCGCGAGACGGGACTCGAACCCGCGACCCCGACCTTGGCAAGGTCGTGCTCCACCAACTGAGCCACTCGCGCATTTTTCAATCTCACAGAGCAATCTGCTTGACACATCTGATATAATACTATTAGAAACAAAATTTGTCAACCTGTTTTTATAAAATTTTTTCAAAATATTACTGTCGATGAAAATAATGGGAGAATATCATGCATTATGTAAAGGTAAAGGGAATTTTATCTTCAAACAATGGAATGAATCTGTATCGCGGCTGTTCCCATGGTTGTATCTACTGCGATTCAAGAAGCAAATGCTATCAGATGCAGCATGCGTTTGAGGATATCGAGGTCAAGGAAAATGCAATAGAACTGTTGGAGTATACACTGAAACACAAACGAAAAAAATGCATGATAGGGACGGGCTCCATGACAGACCCCTATCTGCCGCTGGAACAGGAACTTTGTCATATGAGAAAGGCGCTGGCATTGATTTATCAATACGGCTTTGGCGTTACGATTATTACAAAATCTGACCTGATTCTGCGCGATCTTGATTTATTGCAGAGCATTCATCAAAAAACAAAATGTGTTGTGCAGATGACACTGACAACGTTTGATGAAGATCTGTGTAAACAGATAGAGCCGAATGTCAGCACGACAGGAGAACGTTTTGCAGTTCTCAAAAAATTGCGCGACGCGGGAATACCTGCGGTTGTATGGCTTTCTCCGATCCTGCCTTTTATCAACGATACAAAAGAAAATATAAGCGGTATCCTGGATTTTTGCATGGAAGCCAATGTACGCGGCGTGATTTGTTTTGGTATGGGATTAACGCTGCGCGAAGGGAATCGGGAATATTTTTATGAGCAGCTGGACCGGCTGTTTCCGCTTATGAAAGAAAAATATATTCAGGTATATGGCAGCCAATACCAGATTACAAGTCCCAGGCATCACGCACTCATGCAGATTTTTCATCAGAGGTGTGAAAAACACCGGATGATGCATGAAAATAACAGGATTTTTGAGTATCTCTGTAAATTTGAGGAAAAGAATCTGCCCAGACAGCTAAGTCTGTGGGACTTGTGAAATAGTTCTGTGTCTGACACGGAAAGGTATAAAATACCAGGATTTACCCCGCAAAGGATAAGGTCCCGGTCAGTGCAGCGACAGTGGTTGCCTCTGTTCAAAATAATATGATTCGCTTGCTTTTTCCTTGCCAGTGCGTCCTGTCTACAGTATAATAAGGGCGGATGAAAAGATTATTTTCAGTGAAAGAAGAGCGAAAAATCTGAATGAGAGGGGTTGAGCGGATGAAAAGAACAATAAAACAGTTTGTTTGTGCAGTAACGGCTGCCGTAGTGATGTTTGGAGGAATGCATGCGCCGATGGCGGTATGCGGACAGGATTACAGGCCGTTGTCTGCAGCCGGCCGACTTGCAGATGATGCGGGAGTTACCGTTACAACAAGAGGCGAATTTATGGATGCACTGCAGCAGCATAAAAGTCCGATTACCGTACAGGGGCTGATCAGCATAGGGGAAGATGCGGACTCTGACGGCAGGATGCTGCCTGTCATGATCCCGGAGCAAACGGTGATTCAGGGTGCAGCCGGCAGTGAAATCTGTTCCAGAGCTCCCATTCAGCTGCAGGGAGACGGCGTCTGTTTTAAGGACATCAGGCTGACGTTCGAATCGTCCAATGCGCTGGGAAGTGTTCCGCACAGGGAAATTTTTCTTGCCGGGCACAGTCTTATACTGGATGGTGTAAATACCTATCTGGAAGGCGGGGGTGATCTCGGCCCGCTCGGAGGAACAGAAAAGGAGCTGCTTCCGACTGTGTATGCGGGCGGATTTTCCAATACATTAGTTTCGGAAAACGCATCGCTGACTGTGAAAAACTCTGTAAGCGAAACGATGTTTCAGGCAATCTACATGGGCCATGGATCAGGGAGTGACGACAAGTCGTCTTATATGGGCAGAGCTGTTTTAAACCTGGATGCAGATGCAACTGTAAGGGGAGTGATCGATACGAGCCAAAACAGCCAGGCGGAAATAAATCTTTCGGGAGCAGAAAATAAGTATGCGAATGCGAAGTCGTTTGCGGGAAATGAAAATACGACACTTACTTTAAGCAAAATTACTGCCGAATCGGCAGAGCTGGAAAATATTGGAACTGTTGTGATACAGGAAAATGCCTGTCTGTCACCCAAAACAGCGACGTTAAACAACGTGGTGTTAAAGAGCGGTGCGTGTTTGGATTTTAATGCCGTGACGGATGCAGCAGTGACCGGAAATTTTGCAGGGGAGGAAAATCAAAAAGCAGAAAAGGGAATACTTGTGTTAAATACAAACGGTTCTCTTACCGTTCGCGGAAATGTGACGGGAACCACGCAGTTTCAGACCGGACATCGTTTGTTTCCCGGCGTTCTTCTGGCGGACAGATCCTACATATTTGCAAATACGGGGAGTGGGACAGAGACGGAATTTGTGCTGGCGCAGAAGTATATAGAGAGCGGTTTCGAAATGAATTATCACGCGGGTGCCTGGACTGTAACCGGACAGCCGGTGATTTCCGCTGAAATCAGCAGTATCCGTATTCTCGGTGCGCCCTCTGTAGTTGATCTGAGAAAGATTGTGCAGACAGAAGACGGGACGGTTCCGGATGAAAGTGCATATTTTGAGATAACCTGGTATGACGAAAATGGTGAGGAATTCAGTTACGATGATGTGATTGATTATTATATGTTCTATGAAGACGATTATGTTATTCGTATCCGCACGGACTACTGGGAGAGCGATTCCTCCGAAATTCTGGACCGCACGGACTGGTTTTTGCCTGTTTCGCTTTCCGCATTTCCAGACAGTCCGGGAAAATATTATCTGGCAGCCTGCGAGGGGGCACAGCCGGGAGATTATACGTTTTTATTCTGCTCCGAGTATTTTGAGGGAGAGCTGAATACGGTGGCCGATGTAAAAGCGTTGAAAGATACGGTACTTGCCGAACAACGTGTGATTTTTTACGATCAGGATACAGAGGAACCGGAAAAACCGGAACATAAGCACAGCTATGAAGCGGTCATAACCAGAGAGCCGACGTGTATGGAGGCGGGAGAAAAAACAT
>CAMUHN010000115.1 GCA_947088675.1 uncultured Roseburia sp. | reverse complement strand
GTTTGGGGAAAGGGAGTCTTAGATGATTGACGGAGAGGGAAAAAAGTGTTACATTTAATAAGAATAAATGAATAATAAGTAACAAATTTGAGATAACGGGAGGATGAGGGCAATGGGAACACCAAGGATAGCAGAAATGGAGCGAAATAACCGATCCGTAATGCTCTGCCATACAATTGAGGTGATCGCGATCACAGGTACATTTCTGGTACAGGCAGCTGCCGGAAGACGCAGCTGGGGGTATTTTCTGATTGTGGCGCTGTTGACAATTGCGCCTGCTATGACGGAATGGGTTGCATGGCGTAAGGACCATGAAACGGTTTTGATCAAGCATTGTGCGTCTTACGGATTCGCGGTCGGCTATGTTTTTTTGGTGTTTACGGCAACAAATCAGATCGTCTTTGCTTATGTAATACCTATGATACTGGCAATTCAGGTTTATCATGATGAGATATATTCTTTAAAGATCAGTATTGGCATTGTACTGGTATCACTGATCGCTGTAATCGGCGGCGGAATCACCGGCGGATTTGGTTATCGTGATGCGGCAACAGGACTGATGCAGGTTTTTGTTATGATTCTGGTTGCGGCTTATTCTTTTATTACGGTACGCACGCTGGAAAAGAATACGGCGCAGACGATCGGCGATACAAAAGAGGCACAGTCGAAAGTGGAAGAGATGCTTGCGTCAGTTTCCGGCATCAACGGAAAAATGAAAGCAGGTATTGCGGAAATACACGAGAGTGTAGATAAATTGGAACAGTCCTCCGAGAGTACGAAGAGTGCAATGGAGGACGTGACATCCGGCGCAATCGAGACGGCGGAAGCAGTGCAAAAACAGATGGAGCACACGGAGTCGATTCAGAAAATGATTGGAAATGTAGAAGATGTGGCGCATTATGTTTCCGAAAGTATGGAGAGAACGCTTGGCATTCTTGCAGTAGGCGGCAAGGATGTAAAACGGCTTGTATCGGAGACGGACGCATCCGTAAATCACAGCAGGGATGTTGCATTAAAACTGGAGACACTGGATCAGTATATTGCCGAAATGAATTCGATCGTGGAACTGATCAGCGGTATTACGGAACAGACCAGTCTCTTATCTTTAAATGCAAGCATTGAGGCGGCAAGGGCAGGAGATGCAGGCAGAGGGTTTGCTGTTGTTGCAACGGAGATTTCTTCTATGGCGGAACAGACACAGGATGCTACCGTACATATTACTGAGTTGATTTCCAATATTTCAAATGCAATAAGACAGGTGGTGCAGGAAGTACGCGGTATGATCGACGGAATCGGCGCTGAAAAAGAGGCGACAGCTAAGATGGCAGGGAGTTTTTCCGAGTTGGAGAAAGATACTTATGTAATCCGTGATTATATTACCGGGTTGAGCGGCAATGTGGAAGAGTTAAAGGTTGCAAACGATGAGATTGCAAATTCGATCCAGACAATTTCTGCCGTTTCGCAGGAGGTTTCTGCGCATGCAAATGAGACACTGGATGCGGAGCAGCGAAATATGATAAATTTAACTGCTATTGCGGATATGGCGCAGTCGTTGTTTGAACTGGTGAAGCAGTAAGCTTTTCTGTGAAAGAACGACAGGAGGGCTACTGTAATGACTGTTGTAATACTTTTGGTATCGCTTGTAATTTTATTATGTGTGCTGGCGGAGAAGTTTTCAGATCGTTTTGGGATGCCGGCGCTGATTCTGTTTATGTTTATCGGTATGCTGTTTGGCAGCGACGGTGTTTTAAAGATTCCGTTTGAGGATTTTTACCTGGCCGAAAACATTTGCTCCGTTGCATTGATTTTTATCATGTTTTACGGCGGATTTAACACGAAATGGAAGCTCGCAAAAGAGGTTGCTGCAAAGGCGGTCATACTGTCTACGCTTGGCGTTGCCGTAACTGCCGGTGTGACGACTTTGCTGTGCCATTTTATGCTTCATTTTTCGCTGACGGAAAGTTTTCTGATTGGCGCGGTGTTGTCCTCTACGGATGCGGCGAGTGTCTTTTCGATTCTTCGAAAAAAGAAACTGAATTTAAAGGATGGGACCGCTTCCATATTAGAGCTTGAGAGTGGCAGCAATGATCCGGTTTCTTATATGCTGACTGTAATCGGAATAAGCTTGATGGGAATTGGGGATAGTAAAAATATTTTTCTTACTATTTTTATGCAGATTTTTTTTGGCATTGTTGCCGGTATTGTGTTTGCGATGATTTCAACAAGGCTTCTCTTACGAACTACGCTTGTGTCCGAGGGATTGGATACGATTTTTATGATTGCAATGGTGCTCTGTTGTTACGGCATTACAAGCGTTCTTGGCGGAAATTCTTATCTCAGTGTATATCTGATGGGTATTTTAATCGGTAACAGCAGAATTAAAAATAAACAGATGATGATCCCGTTTTTTGACGGGGTGACAGGTCTTGCGCAAATATTAATTTTCTTTTTGCTGGGACTTTTGACATTTCCGCATGAGATGCCGCAGATTTTTATGACCGCTTTTCTGATTGCGGCGATACTGACACTTGCGGCAAGGCCGATTGCTGTGTTTTTACTGCTGCTTCCTTTTCGATGCGGAGTCAGGCAATGTCTTCTGATTTCATGGGCCGGCCTGCGAGGGGCATCCTCGTCCGTTTTTGCGATTATGGCGGTTGCAAGCGGTGTTTTAATGTCGCGCAGTCTGTTCCATATTGTGTTTATGGTTTCGCTGTTTTCGGTAGCGGTACAGGGAACATTGCTTCCGCAGGTGGCAAAACGGCTTTCCATGGTAGATGAAAATGCAGATGTCAGAAAAACGTTTAATGATTATCAGGAGGAGTCGGCGTTTACATTGATGCGTATGTATATCCCGAAAGGCCACAACTGGGAAAATAAGTGCATCAGAGACGTCGCCATGCCTACAGGAGCGCTGGCGCTTATGATTAAGAGAAAAAATGAGACAATTATCACAAAGGGCGATACAAAGATTTTACGGGGCGACAGTGTGATTTTAAATGTGCCGTCGTATGAGCCGAACGATGCGGAGGAGCTGCAGGAGAAGCAGATTGAAAAAAATCATCCTTGGTGCAATAAGACGATTGCGGAACTTTCGCTGCCCGCGGATGAGCTGATTGCTATGGTAATCCGCGGGTCGGAGACGATTATACCGGACGGCAGGACTGAAATTTTGGAGCATGATGTGGTTGTCACGTATCGTTCAGTGGTCTAGTATAGTCCGCGCTGCACAACGTAATGTTTCACGCAGAATATTTTTCCCGGTGCGCTGTTTTACAAATGCAGACGCAGGTACAGGTTGTATTTAGGTATCGTTTATATGTCAAAAATCTGCCGGATGCTTTCGTAATGTAAAAATACGCCCTGTCTGGCAAAAGTTTCTATTTGTGTTTTGTCTGCAAGCATAAATTCTGTCGTCTCGGAGAATTGAGGGGAGACGTCTTGTTCGTTGAAGTTCAGGAGAAAACGGTAGACGTCCACAAAGTAATTGTCGCCTTTGCCAGGATTCTCCCGGTGATAGGTAAACAGGTATCCGCCTTCGGCGGAAGATGCGTCAAGCCCTGTCTCTTCCCTGATTTCCCGAATAACCGCATCTTCAGAGGATTCTCCCGCCATTGCGGCTCCACCGGAGATTTCCCACCATCCGGGCGCCCATGCTTTGTCCATGGCTCGCTTCGTGATCAGAAACTTTCCGTCTTTCCGGACGATGGCGCCCAGTACGGTCAGATGATATTCATCGTCTTTTAAGCACCAGTCGTTACGTTTCATGGTTCGACCGGTCGGCTGTTTGTTTTTGTCGTAGATATCCCATAATTCCATGTAAATTCCTCTTTTCTTTCCTGATTCGAGTCGTTTTCAGTATATCTTGGAGCGATAAACTTGTAAATAAAAAATATGGTATTGAGAACGGGATTGTTCAA
>CAMUHN010000114.1 GCA_947088675.1 uncultured Roseburia sp. | reverse complement strand
TCGGCTTTTTGGCAAGCGCTCTCGCTACGGAAACTCTCTGCTGTTCCCCGCCGCTTAACTCATGGGGATATTTTTTCTCCTTGCCATCCAAACCGATTGCCTTTATAATTTCCCGATAATTTTTGTTACCTGCCAGATCTGCTCCCATCTTTACATTTTTATCCACGCTCAGATTCGGAAGCAGAAAATACTGCTGAAAAATGTAACCAATATATTCTTTTCTGAATTTTGTCAGGTCATCCTCATTCATAACGGACAAATCTTTCGTATCATAACAGACCTTTCCCTTATCTGCGCTCTCCAGACCCGAAATCACATTGAGCAGCGTTGATTTTCCCGAACCGGAAGTTCCTAATATGACAACAAAGTCTCCCTCCTCAATATCCAACGATATCCCCTTTAATACTTCATTACGGCTGTCAGCCGCTCCATATGCTTTATGTACATTCTCAATTTTAATCATTTTAATCTCCTTTCTCAGATTAAAAAATCTCCAATTTTCAGTCTGTTTTACCTTACAATTTTCCCTTTTCCATAGCCAGAAGGCTTCTGAAAATTTCTCCCATTCTTTCTCTTATTTCTTCCATTGTATAACTGCACAATTTAGTCGCGCACATTGTCGCGATTCCATGTGTGTATGTCCACAAATGCTGATAAATCCTGTCTGCCGTTTCCCTGCTCAGACCATACGGTTCCTGCACTGACCGCAGAATCTCTTCATAACTGGCGTCGATCACAGGCAGAATAGCGTTCACGTCTGTTTCTCCTTCTCCACTGTCTGTTCCTGCATTCATAAAAAGAAGCGCAAACAGCTTTGCCTCTTCTATTGCAAATGTAATATAAGCGGCTCCCACGCCGCCGAATGCTTTTTCCTCCTGCAAACCTTTTTTCACATACTGTTTATATAATTCTTTAGCCCTGGCAATTACTTCCGCTTTTACTTCTTCCATACTCTCAAAAACCGTAAAAATCGGTCTTGCAGAACTTCCTAATCGTTTGCCCAGTTCTCTGGCTGTGATCTTCTCAAACCCGTCTGATCTTGCAAGCTGAAAGGCTGTTTCTATGATCTCTTCTCTTGTGAATTTTGCTTTTGGCGGCATGAATCTCTCCTTTCTAAAACACTTGTTTTAAATCATGTGTTTTATTATATCAGTCTGCCTTTTCACTGTCAAGTGTGACTATAAAAATTTCCCCTGTATATTCCATCCGGAAAAATACAGGGGAAATAAAAAAAATTTTTACCTCCATTATTTACTTAAAAACTATACCGCAGACACGGCGGCCAACTTTTCTTCTTATTCAGGGAAGCGCATCGATCTGAATAAAAACGGTCTGAAATGAAATATGCTCCATTTTAATTTTCCCTTCCTGCATCTGTTTTTTTATTTGATTTCTGGACATTCCGAGTATATCAGCCGCAAGTTTTTCCAAACGTATTTTCAATCCATATGGATTTTGTATTGTAATCATTTCCCGACCTTCACAGGCATCAGACTTTATTGTTTCTGACAGCTTCTTAAACCGATAATCGATATGGTCAAAATCTATTTCCGCCCTGTTTCTTGTAAACAGTCCGGTATCTGTACCATACCGCATGGCAAGCTGCCCGTCATTCTCCAAAAAGCCCCGATATTCCTCCTTTGGTATGGACGCAGGACTCTGTCTTTCATAAATTGTAATATTAAACGTATGCCTGCATTTTTCGCACTGATAGATCAGCCAGACATCCAATTTATTTCCATTTGCGTTGACACGAAACCGATTCGTATTTTTAAAGCAGGTCTTCCTGCCGCAGCCGGAACAATTGCGCAGTATCGTAAAGGATTGTGTTGGAACAATTTCATATTCTGTTTTCTTAAAATAGCTCATTTGCATCTCCTCATTATAAATGACCGGATGCGCAGGCTATTACTTCTTATTTTGTTTTATTTGCAATAGCCGCGCTATGCAAAATAAACGGGTGTAGTCATAAAATAGGATCTCCTTTCCACAATTTCTGTTACCAGTTTAACAAATATTACAGAGTGTCCCTACCTCAAAGTTTTTTCTAAAAGAAAAAGCGTATACTGCCTTTCAAAACCGTACACGCTTCCTTTTTATTACAAAATTGCTTTCAGCTTTTCGCTTTCCTCCTCGATTACTTTCTTATCGATTCTCTGAAACAAAATCTCTGTTTCAGGCAGCTTTTGACCTGCCGGAACTGACTGTTTTTCCCATTTATTACTAAGATGCAGCCATCCGCACACCTTTTCTGATGAAAAAGGCAAAAATGGATACAATAAAACCGCCAGATTCCCAATGATCTGCACACACTGATAAAGCGTATTCCTGCAGGCACTCTCATCTGTTTCTTTTGTAATCCACGGTCTTTCCGTGTCAAAAAATTTATTAGCGGACCTGATAAAATCAAAAATTCCGCGAATGGCATCCTTAAATGCACCTTTTTCTATCAGCCTTCCTGTAACCAGATACAGTTCCTCTATTTGTGCGTCGATCTTTGTATTGTCTGTACCATCCGGTACAATTCCTCCCCAATATTTATGGATAAAAGACAGCGAACGATTGATAAAATTCCCATAAGTTCCAAGCAGCTCTCCATTGTGACTATTCACATAGTCCCTCCATGAAAAGTCCGCATCCTTTTTCTCCGGTCCGTTTGCCAGAAAATAATAGCGAATGGAATCCGGCTCATAACGCTTTAATAAATCTTTTACCCAAATGGCAAAGTTTTTGCTTGTGGATATCTTTCTTCCTTCAATTGTCAGATATTCACTGGATACAATCTGATCCGGCAGACGCCATTTTGCATCGTTTCCAATTAAAAGCGCCGGCAGAATAATCGTGTGAAAAGGAATATTATCTTTTCCATGCACATAATAATGCTTTGCATTTTCACCCCAGACCGCGTCAAAATCCTCGTTTCTTAAATCAGCCGCTACTTTACTTGCAGATAAATATCCAAGTACATTTTCCGCCCAAATATAAATTGTTTTCTTCTCGTATCCTTCTTTCGGCACCGGAATCCCCCATTCCAGATCCCTTGTCAGTGCACGGTCACGCAGCCCCTCGCTGATATATCTGTTGGTAAAAGCTGCCGCATTTTTTCTCCACTCAGGATGCCCGTCGACCAATTTTTGCAACTGCTCTTCCATATCAGAAATTGCTATATACAAATGCCTGGAATTTTTAAAACCGATCGGTTTGCCGCAGACAGCACAGACAGGTTCCTGTAAATTCTCCGGTTCTAATACTGCGCCGCAGGCATCGCACTGATCGCCGCGTGCCGCCTCCCCGCACTGTGGACATTTCCCCGTTACAAAACGATCTGCCAAAAAAGAACTGCATTTTTCACAATAAGTCTGCGGCGTCTCTTTTTCATAGACAAAGCTGCTTTGATAAAGTTTCTTATGAAATTCCTGGACAAAACGGATATGCTCTTTTGCAGATGTTTTTGTATACACATCATAACTGAATCCCAGTTCAGCAAAACATTCTTTAAATTCTTCATGATAATGATCGCTGATTTCTCTCGGCGTTTTTCCTTCTTTTTTGGCACGAACCGCTACCGGTGTCCCGTGACAGTCGCTGCCTGATACAAAATATACCCAGTCTCCAATCGCTCTATGGTATCTCGCCAGTACATCTCCCGGCAGAAGTCCTGCAATATGTCCTATATGCAGAGAACCGTTTGCATAGGGCCATGCCCCTCCTATTAAAATATTTTTCATGATTATCCTCTTTTCTGCACGACTTTTATTTTAAAAAATTTATCTATGGACAAATTACAAATTTGCGAATGTCGTACAGACGCAAACCTGTTGACTGAAAATATCGATCATTCATTTTTTCCAATAAAAAAGCCCTCCTCTCTGAAAAATTTCTTTTTCAGGGACGAGAGCGTATGCTTCGTGTTACCACCCTAAATTCACCTGTACCTCACGGCATAGGCCTTATCAGCTACGGATGAGAAATGATTCGTCGATAGCCTGACACTATAACGGGTGTACCCGTCGCAGCCTTGGCATTACAGCTTCGGTGCGCGGCTCCGAGACCATTTTCAACAATTTCTTCTGTACCTGTTCCCACCTGCTCAGGCTCTCTGTGACATATCCAACTGTTTACTCTTCTCTTCTCAGCCTTTATTTGTCAGTATATCATACTTTTTCGATACAGAAAAGTGTTAGTTTCTTTCAAGTTACCTTCAAATTACCATAATCAAAGTTCCTGCCCCAATCAAAATACATCCGATTAACGCTTTTAAAGTAAATT
>CAMUHN010000113.1 GCA_947088675.1 uncultured Roseburia sp. | reverse complement strand
AAAGAGCCAGAATATTTAAAGGTGGTGTGGGGAATTGGATACAAAATGGAAAAAATGGAAAGTTGTTATTAGTTTTCTTGCGTTCGCTGCTGGCATTAGCATGCTGCTGCAATGCGGCCTCTCTCTTGGGTGGCGCCTGCTGAATAACCGTTTCAACGGAAAAATCACAGATGATTATCAGGAAACAACCGCATTTCGAAATTTTATGGAAAATTATCTGGAAAATTTTCTGACTGTCGCAACCGGAGGGATCATCGACTGGTACGAGCTGTCTGCCTTTGACAACAGCTATGCATACGATTACTGGTCCAATGCCCAAACCGGCACTGCAGTTGCGGAAGCAACCGAGTCCTATGACATCTCTGCAGATGCTGAATTATTCAGCGAAATTCTGCAGGAACAGGAAGACTACGCCTCGTCACAGTCAGATCTCTCCGAGGAAGAAAAGAAACAGCTGCGCAAAAAAGCAGAACAAAGCGTAAAAAATTATATGAAGTCTCTGGAGAAAAATAAAAATCTATTGTTTTGCATCTCCTGTAACAACAGGGAACTCTACTCAAACCTGAACGATTTTCACTGGGAACCCGGCAGCGCTGCGCTCCCCGAAGGATACAATTTTATGCTCTATTTTGACGGCGAAAAAGTTACAATCCAGAAAGACGGAAAAACCACAGATCTCTATGGCGAAGGCTATTACCGTGAGGAAAGTGACATGTGGTATGTGCCGGGCTACAAAAATTTCACGGTAGACACTAAGATGAAAAATGCATCCGTCGTTATGTTTGCGCCAAAATCTCCCGTTCTCTATAATACTGCCGTTTACGGACAGTCCCGCTACAGCAGCAACAGCGACAACAGCCTGTACTACATGGCGCTGGAAACGGAAGAGACGTTCCGCCGCATTAAGAATGACTCAGCAGGACTTCTTGTCGGCATCGTACTGACATTTATTGCATGGCTTCTGCGCAAAGAAAAACGAAAAGCAGATGACTTCCTCGGCAGAGTAACCGGAAAAATATGGATTGAGTGCAAAGTTATCATCGGACTTGCCGCTGTTACTCTGCTCTTTTATCTGTTTATGAATCAGTACCGTTTTTCGGGCAGCAGCACAGTGATGAATGAATTATTTTATGAAATGTCCTATGTATATGAAAGTGAATTTCCGACCTGGATTCTTGGGGATCTGATATCAGAAATCTTTCATCTTGCAGCCGTATATGCAGGCTTTTTCCTCCCTCTGTTCTGGCTTTTTTACCTTTTTGTTAACGATGCGCGCAAAAACAGGGGACATCTGCATCATGGACTGATCAGCAGACTGGCTGAGAAATTTAACAGCAAAAACCTGCTGCTTCCTTTTTCAAAACGCCTGGTAAGACGTTACTTTCCCGTCTTTCTTTTCGGCTTCGCTGCGCTTTTAATGCTTTGTATTTTGCTGCTTGTATTCTGTTTTTCCATGTCAGGCCAGAACAATTTGTCGGCTGTGTTCGTTTTTGGCGTCGTTTCGGTACTCTTGCTTACCGCCTACACAGGCATCGGATACCGCTATATATCTGCTACAAGACAGCAGGCGCACGAATTTGACCTGCTTTCGGAACAGATTGGCCACATTCATAATGGCGATTATAAAACAGGATATGATCCTTCTGCTTTCACCGAATTGAAAAGTCTCTCCATACAACTGGCCGACATACGTCAGGTCATGGAATCCGCGGTTAACGAACGCATGAAGAGTGAACATTTGAAAGTGGAACTGGTGGCGAATGTCTCCCACGACATCAAGACGCCGCTGACTTCGATTATCAGTTACGTCCAGTTCCTGAAACAGGAAGAAAATCTGCCGGATCATGTAAAAGATTATATCCGCATTTTAGATGAAAAGTCAAACCGCTTAAACCGCATGGTACAGGATGTATTTTCCGTAAGCAAAGCTGCTTCCGGACAGCTTCCGGTTCAGATCAAACAGCTGGATTTTACCAAACTGCTCCGGCAGACACTGGCCGATATGGCGGAACAAATTGCCGCAGCCGAAGTGACGCTGAAAGCTGAAATTCCGGATCATCAGATCCTGATCCTGGCGGACGGAGACCGCATGTACCGCGTTTTCCAAAATTTAATTGTGAATGCACTCAAATATTCACTTTCCGGTTCTCGCGTCTTTCTGACACTCACAGAAAATGAAACGAATGCTACGGCAAGTATAAAAAATATTTCAAAGTTCGAACTGCCGGACGGCAAAGATTTTACCGGGCGTTTTGTACGCGGCGATGAAAGCCGGACAGATGGCGGCAGCGGCCTTGGCCTCTCCATTGCGAAAAGTTTTACCGAGGCATGTGGCGGAACATTTCTTCTTGAGACAGATGCGGATCTGTTTGCAGTAAAAATAATTTTCCGCAAAACGAATGGACTCCCTGCTGCATCGGAAATTATCTCCCAGCAAAAAAATATGTTTTCAAACACATGAAACAGTGATACAATGTAAAAACAGCATATGCATATTAGCTAAAAACGACAAAAAGGAGGTCAGTACGCCTCCTTTTTGCTCTTTGATATCATAAAATATGGAGAGAAACGATGTATAAAATTTTTATTGTCGAAGACGACGAAATGATCGCAGCGAGTATAAAACGCCATCTGGAAAGCTGGGATTATAATGTTGTGTGCGCAAACGATTTTTCAAATATTATGACTGAATTTGCAGCCGCCACACCTCAGCTGGTTTTGATGGATATAAAACTGCCCTTTTACAACGGCTACCACTGGTGCAGTGAAATCCGCAAAATCTCCAAAGTTCCGATTATTTTTCTGTCCTCAGCCTCAGACAATATGAATATTGTGATGGCGGTGAATATGGGCGGCGATGATTTTATCGCCAAACCGTTTGACTTCGATGTGCTGACAGTAAAGCTGCAGGCCATGCTGCGCAGAAGCTATGACTTTGTAAGCCAGAGTGTGATTCTGGAACACAAAGGGGCAATGTTAAATCTTACGGAGGCTACGCTTCTCTATCGTGATCAAAAACTGGAACTTACCAGAAATGAGCTGCGCATTCTTCAGGTACTGATGGAAAACAAAGAAAAAGTCGTCTCCAGAGATACGCTAATGACAAAACTCTGGGAAAGCGACAGTTATGTAGACGAAAATACATTATCCGTAAATATTAACCGGCTTCGAAAAAAATTAGAACAGATGCATCTTGTGGATTTTATTCAGACAAAAAAAGGAATCGGTTATCGGGTGGGGTAAAACCAGATGAAACATTTCAGACTTTATATCAGAGAACAAATCAGGTGGCTTGCTGTTATCGTTTTTCTTGCCATTGTAATGGCGGCAACCATGCTGTTAAACAACATCCCCCTCAGAGAGATCCTTTATGGGATGATACTTTGTTTCTTTATTCTTGCAGTAGCCGTACTGACCGGTTATAGCAGGCATTATGACAGTTTCCGCTGGCTGGAGCAGATGCAGAACAACACAGCGGAAATGATTCATGATATGAAGCCGCCTGAATATATGTATGAAAATCAATATCAGGCGTGCCTCCGGTCAATTGCCTGCGAAAAAAACGAATTTCAAAACCGAACTGCGAAACGCCAGCAGGATATGTCGGAATATTATTCCATGTGGGTGCACCAGATTAAAACGCCAATTGCGGCACTTAAACTTCTGATCGATGAGGATATCCGCACATATGCAGACGCAGACAATAACAATGAGGAAACCTCTTATCTTTTGCATGAACGCCAAAAACAGCAGGAATTGTTTCGCATTGAGCAGTACGTCGATATGGCGCTGCAGTACACGCGGCTTGGCTCTGAAACGAATGACTTTGTGATCCAGAAAGTACTGCTTGACGAGGTGATAAAGCCCTCTATTCATAAATATGCCAGACAATTTATCCACAAAAAACTGCGCCTCTCCTATGTCCCGCATGACATTATGGCAATCACTGACAAAAAATGGCTTGGATTTGTAATCGACCAGCTTTTGTCAAATGCGGTCAAATATACAAAACAGGGCGGTGTTACCATTTCTGTCGTAACGACACCCCCGTATGACGATGAACATAAGAAAGATAACGAGAATATGTCCTGGTATGACAGAACCGATCGTACACCGGACGCTTTTGTATCTATTATTATTGAAGATACCGGCATTGGCATCAGTGCGCAGGATCTGCCCCGCATCTGTGAAAAAGGATATACCGGATATAACGGACATGCCGATCGGTATTCAACCGGAATCGGCCTCTATCTCTGTCGTGAAATATTAGACAAACTCGGTCATAGACTTGTGATCACCTCAGAACAGGGCTGCGGAACAACTGCAACAATTATTCTTCGTTCTGTTCACTCTTCATGTCAGTTCGTGAAATAAAAACTCTCCGACTGCTCTGAAAGATATTGCAGCCGGAGGGTTTTTACTGTCTTATTTTACTTTTAACGGTTTCAGCAGATTCTTATATGATTTC
>CAMUHN010000112.1 GCA_947088675.1 uncultured Roseburia sp. | reverse complement strand
TGCCTATCGGCTGTTCTTCTTCGGCGGGTACAGTTAAGCACGGTATTAAGTAATCGCCTTGCCGTTCGTATCTGCCGCCCAGTTCCTCAAAAATCGTCTTTGCCAGTGTCTGTTACCTCCACATTTTTTTATTTTGAATGTCCGCAAAATCCGTTCTACTCAATGAGGACATAAGCAGTCAATTACTTAGCTCCTCTTCTTTGCTGCATATCGACATCCTTCCCATCCGTTTTTCCTGAACAGAGTCTGCAGAACAGGCAAAAATATTTGACAAATCCTCAAAAACACGATATTGTATTTATATAGTATATCTGGAATTATCTTCCGGTAAAAACGGAAAGGAGGAATCAGTCATGAACAGTATTTCCGGAATCGGCAGATCACAAAGACCGCAGACACATTCGCTGTATCGAAAAATTGCAAGCGGCAAAAAACTGCACTCTGCTGCAGACGGAGCCGCTGCTCTTTCTATCGCCAAAAAACAGGAGACGCAGGTGCGCGGCTATCATGCTGGTACAAACAACCTCAAATCCGGTCAATCTCTTTTAAATGTATCCGACGGTGCGCTTGGCGGCGTATCCGATTATCTGCAAAGAATTCGCGAATTGGCAGTTCAGGCGTCCAATACCGCTGTCGTCACCGATTCGGACCGTGTCAATATTCAAAAAGAAATTGATCAGATGAAACAGGGCATCTCGGATATCGCCTCTCAGACACAGTTCAACACGAAAAATCTGCTGGACGGAAGCTCTGTAGACGGTCTGCATATCGCAGCAGATTCCAACGGCGCTTCCATCAAAATTAACGGCTCCGCAGACGCTACTTTAAAAGCGCTTGGCATTGCCGACTTTGATGTAACAAAAGACTTTGACCTGAATGCGATTGACATTGCTCTTGACAAAGTCAACAGCCAGCGCAGTACCGGAGGCGCACAGTTTAATCGTCTTGGCTACGCGCGTAATTACAATTCTTACGCATCTTACAATACATCCGCGTCCAGAAGCAGACTTGAGGATACGGATTATCCAAAGGCGGTTTCTGACCTGAAGAAAAAACAGGCATTGTCAACCTACTCTTTGATGATGCAAAAAAGAAAAATGCAGGATGCAACCAGAAACGCCCAGAATTTCTGGCTTAAAATGTCCTGATTTTTAATTTTGCAAAAAGGCATCGGTATTTTGGATGACTGAATCCGTACCGGTGCCTTTATCTGTCTTACCGACTGACTCTTATGTCGCGGCTCTGCCCGCGACGCAATCGCTCTTTCTTGTGAAGCTTTAGAAGTTCCTGACGCGCGAACCAATTTCGCGTTAGCGCCTTTGGTACAATCCTTAAAACTTCTACACTGAAAACCGAAAGGATGCCGACATGAATTTTTCCGACACACTCATTCATTTTTTTCAAACTGTATTTACCACTGTTTATCAGATCTTATGGGGAGATCTTATCACAATCCCACTGCCGCAAGGCAGTTCTCTTGGTCTCTCCCTGCTTGTCCTGCTCTTAATCCCCTCCGGAGTTTACTTTACGCTTCGAACAAAGTTTCTGCCGTTTCGCCTTTTTCCAAAAATGATCCGAATTGCCGCAGAAAAAAGAAATGTCAGACAAAAAGACGCTATTTCCGGTCTTCAGGCGCTTTTTATCTCAACAGCAACACGTGTAGGTATGGGAAATCTGGTTGGTGTCGTAGCTGCAATCTCGGCCGGAGGCGCAGGCGCCGTTTTCTGGATGTGGCTGATTGCGCTGCTCTGTTCCTCAACTGCATTTATAGAAGCAACGCTTGCGCAGCTGTATAAAGAAAAGGATCCTCTTTACGGCGGATACCGGGGCGGTCCCGCTTACTATATCCACCATCTCTTTCTGAAAAAAGAAAGCGGAAGAAAACGCTCTGTCATGGCTGTTTTATTTGCCGTCTCCGGCCTGATCTGCTGGTGCGGTATCAGTCAGGTAATAGGCAATTCCGTATCTTCGGCCTTTGAAAATGCTTTTCATATTCCGCCTCTCTATACGACCCTGATCCTTGTCATCATTGCGGCAGTGATCGTACTAAGAAAAAATGCCACCGTCAAAGTACTGGACATCATCGTTCCGGTCATGGCTGTCCTATATTTTGTCATCACATTGTTTATTATTATAAAAAATGCTGGTCAGCTTCCCGGCGTATTCCGGCAAATATTTTCAGAGGCCTTTGGATTCAGACAGGCTGTGGCCGGAGGAATTGGCGCTGTTATTATGAACGGCGCCAAACGCGGTCTTTTCTCAAACGAAGCCGGCTCCGGTTCGGCGCCATGCGCAGCGGCTGCGGCTGATATCAGTCATCCTGCAAAAGAAGGCCTTTTACAGGCGCTCGGTGTTTTTATTGACACTATCGTCATCTGCAGCTGTTCCGCTATGATCATGCTGCTTGCGCCGGGCGAACTGACAGCAGGACTTTCGGGCATGGATCTGCTGCAGACTGCGATGAATCACCATTTGGGACAATTCGGTGTTATTTTTATCGCCGCTATCCTCTGGCTGTTTAGTTTTTCGACTTTTATTGGCATTTTGTTCTATGCGAGATCAAACGTGGCATATCTCTTCGGAGATAACTGGATTTCACAGACGCTTTACAAAATACTTGCTCTTGTCATGCTCTTTACTGGCGGGCTTGCCGCTTATACATTTGTCTGGGACCTTGGCGATATCGGCATAGGCCTGATGACAATTTTCAATATGATCGCCCTGTTTCCGCTGGCCCCGCAGGCTCTGCGGTCATTGAAAAATTATGAAGAATCCGGTTCCTGATCTGTCCCGCCGCACTTTTCGGATTACTGTAAAATAAAACTCTGTGAATATCTGTCAAACAGGTTCACAGAGTTTTATTTTGTTGCGACTCCCTCCGACCGTCAGAAGAGCTGCCAAATAATATATTATTCTGAAAATCTACATTTTCGGGGAGAAGATCAAGCTTTTTCATCCAGTTTTCATAACGGGTTCTTAATTGTCCGTTTTTTTCTTCCGTCAGTTGAACCGCATTTTCTGCAAAAATGGTATAATTCCATTCTCCTGTACGAAAGAAAAAGATTATCTGAAATGCAGTTCCGTTTGTGTTTGTCCCTGCATATCCCCAATTTTCATCTTCCCGGCGAACAGATTTAGAAAAGGTAAGATTAACGAAACGTTCAATACAATTCATAGTTTTTCTGCCCTTTTCCACAACAGCGGCAGCAGGCATCCAAGCGGAGCAAATCACTATAAAAAGTAAAAAAAATACAATACCGCCTGTGAAAGCGGGAATACCCCAGCGGAGAATTGCTTCTGCGGAAAGCGGGCAGACCGGATCAGGACAGTCCACTATGATGGGGACGGGTTCTGCCTTTTGTTCAAACGATACGAAAGCGGCCGCCTCCAATGGCCCAGGACCGGTGAAGAGGCACAACAGATATCCGAACAACAGCTTCCGTTGGCTCCTGGAAAGATTGAACCCGGAACAGCCAAAGGCAGTTCAGAAATGGCATCCCAAACAGGCGAAGAATCTCTGAAATTCCGTATAAACACTGTGAAATCTCTCGTTTTCGTGGTATAATAAAACCACCAAAACGCAGGGGGCAGAGGATTTTGTCAAACAGAGAACAGCAATACCAAAATCAGATCAAAGAACTGGAACAGCAGAACCTGCTCCTGAAAGAGCAGGTTCATTTTCTGACCCGCAAACTGTATGGAACAAAATCTGAGAGGACATCTGCCCTGGAGATAGATAGAAAGACAGATGTCTCTTTTCAATGAGACGGAGTGTTTTTCAGATCCCAGAGCACCGGAACCAGAAATGGTTGAAGTTGAAAAACACCTCCGCAAAAGAAAAAATGTGGGTCAGCGCGAAGAACTGACCAAAGACTTTCCTCACAGCAAGGTGCTGCACACCATCGATGAAAGCAAACAAATCTGCGAAAAATGCGGAGGCCCCATGGTAAAAGTCGGGGAAGAATTCGACCGCACGGAAGTACCGTTTATTCCTGCCAGCTTAAAGGTCATCGACCATTACCGGGAAACATATGAGTGCAGATCCTGCCGGAAACAGGGGACGCCATATATGGAAAAAGCGCCGGTCCCATATCCGCCGGTCCTGCATTCCCTTGCATCCGCCTCCATGGTCGCATGGCTGTTCCACCGGAAGTTTGAATTAGGCATCCCATTATACCGTCAGGAAAAAGAATGGGAGACCCTGGGCCTGAAGCAGGAACTGTTGAACCAGGAATACCTGCATATCGATGAGACCCATGTACAAGTGCTGAAAGAAGCAGGAAGAAAGAATTTTATACCCATCTGTGCCGCACCTTTGTAGATGCACTGCCGAAAGATGACCATACCCCCGAAGCATCGAAGCCGGCAGAAGCAGTCCTGCGTCTGAACCAACTGTTTGAGATGGAAGCAGACCTGGAGGGGATTTCGCATGAGGAAAAGAAAAGAGAACGTCTCATCCGCGAGAAGCCGCTTCTCGAGGCTTTTTGGTCATGGGCTGAGAAAAATGCTGTTGGAGAACCGCCAAAATCAAAACTTTCCAAAGCATTTCATTACACATTGAACCACCGGCAGGAGTTCTTCAATTATCTGGAAGATGGGCACTGTTCGATCAGCAATTCACTTGCCGAGAACTGTATCCGTCCATTTGTGATTG
>CAMUHN010000111.1 GCA_947088675.1 uncultured Roseburia sp. | reverse complement strand
GAAATTCGGCAGAGGCTTAAAACCTCTTGTCGAATTTCATTCTAAAACTTATCATCATTTTTCGACTTTTCTGATTTACAGATGTATTATAAAAACACTGTTTAAAATACGGGAATATGATACTGTATGCAGATTTTTTCTATCGCAATACGTTCCAGTCCTCTTCCAATGATCTGCACATATTCATGGTGATTCTCCGTAATCATCCAGTTAAATTTTTTGTCGGTCATATAATAGTCGCCGGCTCCATAGATATCATTGATAAGAAACCATACGACGGAGGGACTGCACTCTGCAATCCAGTATTTTATATCCTCTCGTTCATCATCTTCCAAAAACAGGTATACTTTTTCACAATTTACGATTTCGGGCAGCTTTTTCATCCACTGCCAGGAACCCTCAGGAAAACAGCCGAATTCAATAATTCTGTCAATTTCCCTGCGAAATCCGTTTTCAATATTGGACCAGTGCAGTCCGCATGTTTTCGCATAAGAAGAGTCGACAAAGCGCTCTAATACTCTCTCATAAACATTCTGCCATTCATAGATGCCCAGAAAACGAAACTCATTTTCCGGAATCTGATTTTCTTTTATATATCCGGCCAGTTCCCGCCGAAATCCACTCCAGTTATTGTTCATCCATATACTCCTCTGCAAGGCGGACCTGCGCACAGATGCGTCCGGGTCAATGAGCCCATGCTCTATAGGCGACCAGAAACGAAATGATTTTAAACGTCGAGCACGGCGATCTTCCGGTTTCGGCAAGATTTCAATGACAGATCTGATAGCGCTGTTTGGAAGCGTCATAGATTACCGCCGCCCCAACTGCTTTTACATAAATATCTGTTTTTTCATTCCGCCTCCATTTGCGGCTCTGCCTTATTTTAATACTTTTTTTCAGTATAACACATTTTCTTCCTGTCTCAACAGATAATAATACAAATCTGTTTTTTGCTCCTGTAAACGGACAGAACAGTAACCCGTTATCTCTATATTTATTGCTGAAAGCTTCATACAGCACTTGTATTCGGAAGAAAATTGAAATATAATAAAATATCATAACAACATTTTCCAAAAACGTATTTTTACACTGAGAGGTAGCAATCATGCATATTCAGATTCAATGCTGCGGTATTATCCTGATGCTGACACTTTTCTTTTTTTATATGCGTCAGAAACGAATCTCTTTAAATTCGCAAAAAGCATTTTTACGCGTCTTTGGAGCAACGTTTATCTGCCTTTCCATGGATATTCTGTCTATTGGCGCAATCAAATACCGCCATCTGATGCCGGAACCTTTCGTCAAATTTATCGCGAAAAGTTATCTGATCACGCTTCTTTTTGTAGCGCTTAGCGCATTATCCTACATGTGCGTGGACATTTATACGCGAGAAGATATTTATCGGCAGAAAATGAAACGCTACCTGTTTCTGGCAACGCTCGGCGCGCTTGGCGCCTATCTTGCTCCTATTACATACCATTATGCAGAAGATGGAAAGACCGTGCTCTACACACACGGTCCAAGCCTCTATGTCACTTACGGAATGGCGCTTGTTTTTTTTATCCGCATCTTTTATCTGCTGAAAAAAGAAAAAGCAAACATTAATCCAAGACGCAGAGAAGCCGTCTGTATCTGGCTTTTTGTCTGGATTGCCGCATCACAGATCCAGTTTATGTATACCAATGTTCTGATCGTAGGATTTGCCGGTTCCATTGGAATTATGGTTCTCTACCTGAAACTGGAAAATCCGGAAACAAACCTTGACCGGTCGACCGGTCTGTTCAGCAGCAGCGCACTTTTTCAGTACACGAAGCAGCTGTTCGACAGTGAGAAAGATTTTTCGGCGCTTGTGATTCTGTTTGAAAATGCCGCTTATCAAAATGTTCCAATGGAACAAAGACCGTTTATCAAAATGGAAATTATCGAATATCTCTTAAAGCTGCCGGATGCTCTGTGTTTTAAAAATGCGGAAGACGAATATTTTATTCTGTTCACTGACACTGCGGCGTCAGAACTTCACGCTGCCAAAATCCGTGAAAGATTTGGAACAGGCTGGGGCCAACACCATGCATCCTTTGTTCACCCATACTGGTTATATCTGCCGCATGCTTCCGTTGCACAGCGGGCAGAACAGCTGCTTATGCTGATTCGCTTTCTCAGACAGGATGCAAAAGAATTTTCCGAGCGTGATTTTCTTTGCATCGGTGCGGACAGCGTCAATCTGATGCTTCGCAAAAAGGAAACGGAACAATTAATCCTGGAAGCGATAGAATCAGATCGCGTCGATGTATTCTATCAGCCAATCTTTTCTACGGAGGAACAACGCATTACATCAGCAGAAGCTCTGGTGCGTATCCGTGACCGTGAAGGGCAGCTGATCCAGCCCGGTTTATTTATTGATGTTGCAGAAGAAAACGGAATGATTTTAAAACTTGGAGAAATTGTTTTTGAAAAAGTATGTCAGTTTATTCAGAAACACCCTCTGGAACGGCTAGGAATGCATTATATAGAAGTAAATCTCTCTGTTGTGCAATGCGCCTATGAGCGTCTGGCAAACGATTATATTCATATTATGAAAAAATACGAAATTGCCCCCGCACAGATTAATCTGGAAATTACGGAATCCGCTTCAACGAATGCAAAAAAAACACTGCAAAATAATATGGACGAACTGATCGCATACGGCGTATCCTTTTCACTGGATGATTTCGGAACAGGGCAGTCCAATTTAAATTATATTGTTGACATGCCGGTCGATCTGATCAAGTTTGACCGAAGCATGACAAACTCTTATTTTGAGAACGGAAAGGCAAAATATGTCATGGATGCCGCTATTCATATGATACACGGTATGAACCTTGAAATCGTGTCGGAGGGAATTGAGACAAAAGAACAATATCAGACCATGAAAGACCTTGGAATCAACCATATTCAGGGATATTACTTTTCAAAACCCCTGCCGGAGGAAGACTTTATCCGTTTTCTTTTGAAACAGTCCGGGCAGGGCTGTCTGTAGCTCTCTCCTGCTCATTAATAGTTCAGACTATTCGTCCAAACGATACTTTTTTGTTGATAAAACCTGAAAAGTCCGCTGTTATTTTCTTATATTTTATCATTTTTCGGTTATACTAACTGTAACAAAAGTTCAGGAGGGCATCATGAAACCAACCGACAAAGAAAAACGGATCCGCACCGCACCGGAAGGAGCCTGGGAAAGCGGGATCATTCATGCGAAAAAAAACTGCTCCAAAAAACAGCATCTAAATGATATTACTACCGACATTCAGGGTAACGGATATCCGATATTCCCAAAAAATCAGGATGATTGAGGCATCCTGATTTTTTATTGTATTTTCATATATGTATCGTTAGTACAACATCATAAATCCCGGAAAGCTTCTGCCCTCCGGGATTCTATTGTCTGCATACTTATCTTTTTTAAAAGAAAAAAGCGGTGGCAAGCCCGCTCTCCTTGTCACTCAATTATTAAGTTCTCCGTTACAATCCCCAATGCTTCCAGTTTCGCTTTCGCCTTGCGGAGCTGGTTGGATAATTCTTTGTCTTTATCCTCCGCTTTCTGAATACGCTGTAAGTCTGTGTAAATATCAATCATGATTGCAGCCTGCTCTTTTTCTGTCATTTCCAAAGCCTCCATCTTCCTGTTCTCCTTTCGGTCCATCAGATTTACTTGCCTCATCTGATAATATTGTTTTAAACGATTTTTAGTTTATTTTCAATATCAAGTTTTAACTTTTACACCGTTCCTGGAATTCCCTGTATCTGAATTATACAGGAAGCTTCTAAATCACGTTATATTGACTTTGTTTTATAAATATTACATAATAGAATTACAAAATAATTCTATTTGCATTCAGGAAAGCCAGCAGGGTATTTTTTAAGGAGTAACATTATGAAACCAACAGATTGTAAAATTCAAAATTATTATACGCAGACGGGCGTTTGTGGCGATATCACTTTTATGTGGAAATATGGCGCGGGAAATCATATACAGACTGCATATAAAATTGATCTATTTTGCGGTGACATTCTAATATATTCCACCAATAAAGTAACATCCGTCGAGCAGAATAATATTGAGCTTAGTCTTGATTTAAAGGAACAGACAAAATATAGCTTTACTGTTTCGGTATGGGACGAGAACGATTTTTGCGAGCAGTCGGACAGAGCGTATTTTACAACAGGCGTGCAAAAATGGCAAGGTGAATGGATTGGTAACGGAACGTCAAAGCCGTTTGTAACAAGAAAGACGTTTACTGTTGACACTATCAATAGCGCTGTTCTTTCTATCTGCGTACCGGGGCAGTTTGAAGCGAAACTAAACGGACAGAATATAAGCCCATACGCATATGAAGGCAGTCAGACCGATTTTAACAAACACATTCACTATTCTACCTATGATGTAACAGAATTTATCCGAAACGGTGAAAACAAAATAACGATTGAAGCGGCAAACGGCTGGTACCTAGGCGACGACGACAACGGAAAACGCTATTTTTATACAATGGATAAGGGGTACGAGCCGTTCGGCGAGTGCCTTGCGGTTACGGCGCAGCTTAAAATCAACGACGAATATATTGTTACCGACCATTCGTGGGAGGTAAGCCGAAGTAAAACAACGCTTGCTGATATTTACGGCAGTGAGGATATTGACAGGACTGTTGCATACGTGTGGTCTAAGGCTAAAATTGTGAACGCTCCCGAGAGCGTTCTTATTCCGTTTAACTATCCGCCTGCAGTTCATAAATATTGTTACGTGCCGAAAAGCGTGGATAAGGACAGAATGATTTTTGATTTCGGACAGAATATGTCCTCGCAGTTTTATCTGAAAATCAAAGGCAAACACGGTCAGAAAGTAAAATTGATACCTGCCGAAAAGTTATCGGAGGACGGTGATATTTGTCAGACAGTCGATACATATTCGATCCTCACATTGAGTGGGAACGAGGATACTTTTGAGCAGAAATTTTCTGTAAATGGCGCGCGATGGTACAAAATTGAGGGTGCGGAGTTTGAGCAGATAACTGAATTTAAATCTTACTTTACCACCTCGTCAGCGGAAACGTGCGGATATTTTAAATGCTCGGATAAGAGACTGAATAAAATTTACGATATTATTCTAAAAGCGATTGAAAGCAACCTGAATCATTCGCATACTGATTGTCCGACTATTGAAAAGCTCGGCTGGCTTGAGCCAGATCATCTTATGGCAAAGTCAGTGATGTATAATAAAGATGTCAATATGCTATGGTCAAAAATTGCTATGGATATGCGCGATGCGCAATATAGTGAA
>CAMUHN010000110.1 GCA_947088675.1 uncultured Roseburia sp. | reverse complement strand
GAACCGATTCCGAATATTTTTAAATTTATGAAGTCTGCAGAAGAGATAAAAAATGAATGTCAGGAAGAGAGCTCATATGACGTGTTTTTTGTGCTCGACTGCGGCGATGCCGGAAGGCTTGGGGATGCGGTGAAATATTTTCATACGGCAAAAAAGACAGTCTGTATTGACCATCATATCAGTAATGCAAGTTTTGCCGATGAAAACTATATTTTTCCGCAGGCAAGCTCGACGAGCGAGCTGGTTTTTGAGCTGCTGCCCAAAGAGAGGATTACAAAGGAAATTGCGGAGTGCATCTATACCGGAATTGTTCATGACACCGGTGTGTTCCAGTATTCCTGTACATCCAGAAAGACGATGGAAGCGGCTTCCTGCCTGATGGAACGTGGGATTGATTTTACAAAGATCATTGATGAGACATATTATGCAAAAACGTTTGAACAGAACCGGATTTTGGGACTTGCTCTGTTAAAGGCAAAATTATATGCAGACGGCCGTGTGATAGCGAGCGTGATTACAAAAAAAGAGATGGATGATTATCATGTACTGCCAAAACATCTGGATGGGATTGTCAATCAGCTGCGCATCACGAAAGGTGCAGAGGCCGCCGTTTTTTTATATGAGACGGAAGATGCAGAGTATAAGGTCAGTATGCGTTCCGTATCATTTGTTGATGTCGCACGGATCGCCGTCGCATTTGGCGGAGGCGGGCATGTGCGGGCAGCCGGATATTCGGTTACGGGCGAGAGCGATGTTATTATACGGCAGGCAGTCAGAGAGATTGAACAGCAGCTTGCAGAACAGGCACAGTAAGGAAACGGACACATGATCAATGGGATTCTCAATATCTATAAGGAAAAGGGATATACTTCGTTTGATGTTGTTGCAAAATTACGTGGAATACTGAAAACAAAAAAGATTGGACATACTGGAACGCTTGACCCGGATGCAGAGGGAGTGCTGCCGGTATGCGTCGGAAAAGCCACAAAAGTATGCGCGCTTTTGACGGAAAAGGACAAGGAATATGAGGCGGTTATGCTGCTTGGGGTGACGACAGATACGCAGGATATTACAGGAACCGTGACGGACACAAAGACCGTTGATGTGACGAAAGAGGCTGTTGTAGAAACGATTATGGGATTTGTCGGGGAGTCTGTGCAGATTCCGCCTATGTATTCTGCTTTAAAAGTAGGCGGAAGAAAACTATGTGATCTTGCGCGAGAGGGGATTACGGTTGAGCGGAAGCCGAGACGCATTACAATTGATTCGATACGAATCGAAGAACTGGCGCTGCCGCGGGTGCGCATGGCTGTGCACTGCTCCAAAGGGACATATATACGCACGCTCTGTCATGATATCGGGCAGAAGCTGAAGTGCGGGGCCTGTATGGAATCGCTGGTACGGACAAGAGTTTCTTCTTTCGACATCGGCGATGCGCTGCGATTGTCGGAAATTGAGCAGCTGGTAGCCAGTGAGGCGGGAGAGATTCCGCCGGCAGACTGGCATGTCGGGATGTTCTCGTTTATAGAGGCGGTGGATACCGTCTTTTTGTCGTATGAAAAAGCTGTTGTCGATCCGGAATACGAAAAACTGCTGTACAATGGCAGCCGTCTTTCGGAATCATGTTTTACCGGGATAAAAAAATCACGCAGCAGCCGCGAACCGATCCGCGTGTATGACACAAAAGGCGAGTTCATCGGTATTTACCAGTATAAAGCAGAGTCAGACGATTACAGGCCTTTAAAAATGTTTTTATAATGGGAATTACGAAAATATGGAATATAAGAAAGATCTTACAAATTTATACATAAAAGAAAAGACCGCGATTTCTCTCGGTAAGTTTGACGGATTTCACAGGGGCCACAATATGCTGATGGAGCAGCTGATGAAAAAAAAGGGAGAGGGTTATAAGGCTGTTATTTTTACCTTTGATATTCCGCCACGGCAGAGCGTTTCCCATGTACAGGCCAAAGTGCTGACAACAAATCAGGAAAAACGTCACCTGTTTGAACAGGCCGGAGCCGATTATCTGATTGAGTGCCCGTTTACACCGGAAATTATGCGTATGGAGCCGGAGGATTTTATACGGATGCTGGTGAAGCGGCTTTGCATTGGCTGCGTTGTTGTCGGGGAAGATTTTTATTTCGGGCACAACAGGCGCGGTGATTATCGATTGCTGCAGGACTTCGGACAGCGGTATCAATATGAAACCGTCGTTTTAAAAAAGATAAAAGAGGAAGCAAGAGATATCAGCAGCACGTTTGTGCGGGAAGAGATTGAAAAAGGAAATATCGGGCTGGCAAACCGTCTGCTTGGATACCATTATTTTCTGACAGGCTGTGTCAGACACGGAAACAGGATTGGCAGGACAATCGGAATCCCAACGATCAATCAGATTCCGCCAAAAGAAAAACTGCTTCCTCCGAACGGAGTCTATGTGACCGAGGTCTATATCGACGAAAAAAAATACCGGGGGATTACAAATATCGGCTGCAAGCCGACAGTCGGCGGACATAATCCGGTCGGCGTGGAGACGCATCTGCTGGATTTTGGCGCGGATCTCTATGACCGGGAAGTAACGGTGGAATTTTTAAAGTGGGTGCGCCCCGAACGGAAGTTTGATTCCATGGATGCGCTAAAGCAGCAGATGCTTTCCGATATCAATTACGGGCGCGCTTATTTCAGTTAGATTTTGATTGGGATAGTTTATTTTATTACACAAATATTACAAAATTATGTTGACAATGTAAAATGTGACTGGTATACTACCTGTGGATAGAAGTAGTGAAAGAAACAGATTACAGAGAAAGGCATGGTTTTTATGAGACTGAAATTGACAAAAGCAGCAGGCGTATTACTTTCCGGCGTACTTATATTTTCGGCAGCAAACATAAACGGGACAGGCTCTGCCGTTGTAAGCGCGGCGCCAAACGACATTGTGGCCGGAGTTTCCGCAGACCTGATTTCCAGTATAGTTCCGTCGGAAGATTCGATTGCGGTAGCCGGCGTTACCGGTGAAGTTTCCGGATACCTTGAGTCAGGCGACGCGCGTGTTGCCGATACGGGCGTCCAGACGACGGCTTTGGGGCAGGATACGATGACGGCATATGGATATACGAATTTGGGCGTTGCCAAAGTGGACGGCAATTTAAATGTCAGACAGACAGCGGATATTGAGGGCGAGCTTGTCGGAAAAATGCCAAACGAGGCGGGATGTGAAATTCTTGCCGTGGAGGGCGAATGGACAAAAATCAAATCGGGTGAAGTAGAGGGATATGTCAAATCCGAGTACTTATTAAGCGGGACAGACGCGGTTGCGATGGCGGATACGGTAAAGCAGACAATCGCGACAGTCAATACGACGACGCTCTATGTGCGGGAACAGCCAAATACGGAATGTACCATTGTAACGATGATGCCGATGGGCGAGGAACTGGAAGTGATTGAGGAGCTGGACGGATGGGTTAAGATCAATGTCGACAGTGACGAGGGTTATGTCAGTTCCGACTATGTGGAGATTTCGACTGAGTTAAAGAAAGCGATGACTATGACGGAAGTGCGCTATGGACAGGGCGTGTCTGATGTACGCGTATCGCTTGTGCAGTATGCGACACAGTTTGTCGGCAATCCCTATGTATGGGGTGGGACGAGTCTGACAAGAGGGGCCGATTGTTCCGGATTTGTATTAAGCGTATTTGCAAATTACGGAATTTCGCTGCCGCATTCCTCAAGAGCGCAGGCGGGCTGCGGCAGAAGTATTTCCGCTTCAGAAGCAAGACCGGGCGATTTGTTCTTCTATGGCAACGGACGGGGAATCAACCACGTTGCAATTTATATCGGCAACGGCCAGGTGGTACATGCAAGTTCAAAGAGAACCGGAATCAAAATTTCAGGCGCATACTACAGAACGCCGGTCAAGGTAGTACGTATTTTAAACGATTAGAAGTGTGCGTTACAGAAAGAAAAAAATTACAATTTTTCATTTACAACCGGAAAAATGTGTGTTATCATCTGCTAGTGTGAGTTTAGCCCGTATTCGGTAAATGGACACTCCGACCTTTACGGAATATCACTTGCAGCAGTATGGGCGGTTTATTAAATAATAAGGAGGATCATAGAAATGATCGCAAAGGAAAAGAAACAGGCTATTATCGAACAATACGGAAGAACGGCAAACGATACCGGTTCGCCGGAAGTGCAGATCGCTATCTTAACGGCTCGTATTGAGGAACTGAATGCACATTTATCAGAGAACCCGCATGATTTTCATTCCAGAAGGGGGCTTCTGAAAATGGTAGGACAGAGAAGAGGACTGCTGGCATATTTAAAGAAATCGGATATCGAGAGATATCGTTCTTTGATTGAGCGCTTAGGTCTTAGAAAATAGGCTTGTAACGATAGAGCGGAGTGGATACCCCGCTCTATTTTATGTATGCACACGGACGCGGAAAGGAAAAAGCAGCCAGAGCTGCTCGCGACCGGCGCGCAGCGAGCAGGGAAGAAAAGAATTCCCGGCTCGATTAAAAACACGGACGCGGAAAGGAAGAAGCAGCCAGAGCTGCCCGCGACCGGCGCGCAGCGAGCAGGGAAGAAAAGAATTCCCCACCCGATTAAAAAGGGGCGTGAAAACAGTAATTTTCCATGTCCGGTCAATTGTTTGTGATAAAGGAGAATAGACATGTACAAGAGTTTTTCAATGGAGCTTGCGGGCAGAACGCTTTCGGTAGATATCGGAAGAGTCTGTGCACAGGCGAACGGAGCAGCATTGCTGCAATATGGCGAGACAACCGTATTGTCCACTGTTACGGCTTCTGAGAAGCCGAGAGAGGGCATAGATTTCTTTCCGCTCAGTGTAGAATTTGAAGAAAAAATGTATGCGGTAGGCAAAATCCCGGGCGGTTTCAATAAACGCGAGGGCAAGGCATCCGAGAATGCGATTTTAACGTCGCGTGTGATTGACCGTCCGATGCGGCCGCTGTTTCCGAAAGATTACAGAAATGATGTTACAATTACAAATATGGTGATGTCGGTAGATCCTGAATGCCGTCCGGAAGTAGTCGGCATGATCGGTTCCGCGCTTGTAACTACGATTTCCGATATTCCGTTTGCGGGTCCGTGCGCGACAACGCAGATGGGAATGATTGACGGCGAGTTTGTCGTAAATCCGTCGCAGATGCAGTGGGACGAGGGAGATTTACAGCTTACCGTTGCATCGACGGCAGAGAAAGTTATTATGATTGAAGCCGGGGCAAATGAGATTCCGGAGTCAAAAATGCTTGAGGCAATCTACAGGTGTCATGATATCAATCAGACGATTATCGCATTTATCAATCAGATCGCGGCCGAAGTCGGAAAACCGAAACATGAATAT
>CAMUHN010000109.1 GCA_947088675.1 uncultured Roseburia sp. | reverse complement strand
CTGTTTGATACGCCGCTCGAGGAAGCGGCGCTGACGACATTGATGCGGCAGCTGGAACAGGACGTCATAAACAGCGAGACGACAGGGAAGGTTTCCCTGTGTGCGAAGTGGATGCCGGGCAACAATACGTCTTCCCCGGAATCCCGCCGGGACGCGGCAAAGCTGCAGCATTTCATGGGAATGACCGCGAAAGAGTACAGGAAGATGCTGTCCTCTCTGCGGGCGCATCTGAATGTGACGGAAGTGTATATGAGCGACAACCGCTGGGGCGAGATTGCGTATGCGGGGGTGGCTTCCAGGGCCAATGTGATTTACCGGAAGGCCTTTATGCTTCATGATCAGGAGCGGCGCGAAGCGTATCTGGAGGCGGTGCAGAATAACCGTGCGGCGATCCATGCAGACGTGTTGATGCCGCATGAGATTGTGACGCAATATACGGTGCGTTCCGGGTGGAGACTGCAGACAGGCGCGGAAGATGCGACGCTGGAAGCCCTGTGGAAGAACCTGCCGGTGATGGAGACAGCGGCCGCAAATGTTCTCTGCGTGGTGGACGGCTCCGGCAGTATGCTGTGTCCGGTGGGCGACGGCAGTCTAACGGCGCTGCATGTTTCCAATGCGCTTGGCATCTACTTTGCGGAGCAGCTGCGCGGCGCATATCATGACAGGTTTATTACCTTTTCAGCCAGCCCGAAGTATGTGGATCTGTCGGCCTGCAGGACACTTCGGGAAAAGCTGGAACTGGCGCTTGCACACAGTGACTGTACCAATACGAATATAGAAGCGACTTTTGAACTGATTCTGCAGACGGCGGTGAGAGGCCGCCTGAGCCAGCAGGAACTTCCGGGGACGGTGCTTGTCATCTCGGATATGGAGTTTGATATGGCGGTAAGCGGCAACGGCAAAAGAACGCTTTTTGATACGATCGGCAGACGTTTTGCGGCTCATGGCTACCGGATGCCGAAGCTGGTATTCTGGAATGTGAACAGCAGGACAAATGTGATCCCGGTGCGGGAGAATGAACTGGGCGTGGGGCTGGTCAGCGGCTTTTCTGCCAATGTCTGCAATATGGTCCTTTCCAATGAGCTGGATCCTTACCAGTGCCTGAAAAAGGTGCTCGACGGGGAAAGATACAGAAGGGTGGAGGAGAGGCTAAAAGCCTGAAGGCGTGGCGCTGTATTGTATTCTGTCGAGTGAAGGAGCGTTCTTTTCAGAAGTTTGGCAGTAGAATGTTATCAGGTGGGGATTTGCTCGAGCAGGAAGAAACATTTTTTCGCTTTGTGGAATCCAGAACTGAGAATACAAACTTCATCATAGAACTTATACAGAATAAAACTTCGTTTGCAAATCGGACAGCTTCCTGATCATATTCTACTCATTCTTGTCAAACGTTTGGTTAGAATGAGTAGAATGTGGGTAGAAATACAATAAATCTTTTTCAGCTCATTTTCTGCCTGCTCTGCAGCATCTGTTTTTTCATCTTCTTCAGGAAATCCAACGAAAACGGCAGATACGTCTCCAGCGCCTTCAAATATTCTCTGGAAAAGAACTGCTGATTCGCGGCGGCGGTCAGGAGGGAGATTTCCACACAGTGTTTCAGGACAAAGCCTTTCAGTCCGGGATTGACCGGCTCGAAATCCCGGATCACGTGCCAGGAGAACCAAAGCAGGCGGTTGGTGTATTGTTCTAACTGCTGTCGGCTTTCGGCCCCCGTCATCAGCGTTTGACTTCCTGCGTTCCTGTCTTCTTCGATATCCTGCAGATCGTCCACCAGCTGTAAAAGAAAACCGAATTTCAGATAGAAGTTCTCTTCATATTCCCGCCAGTCCGTGGCGGCAAAAAGGTAATCCGCCAATACGGAGGTACTCCCTTTGCGGATGGAGATTTCCAGGATCTGAGATTCCGTCAGCGGGGTTTTCTGTTGCCGGATACTGTTATTCTGGGCTTCCAGAAGCTCCAGCAGTGTCTCCATGATCTTCTTTCTGGCAGAACCCTCATATGCCGTCAGGATCATATCCAAAAGCCGGCAGGTCTTTTCTTCCAGCGCATTGTGCGGCGTGACGGTCTCGTCTCTTAATTTGGAGGCAATCATCCGGTTGTACCGCTCTTTGTCCTGCCGGGTGATCCTGGCGTCGTCAATATAATTGTCGGTATAGGGATAGAGCAGGCTGTATGCCAGAATCGGATCCCCGGCATGCTGTTCCTTTCCCTGCATATCCAGTATCATGGCATAGATAAAATAGTTGCGCAGAGTCTGCCAGATCTGTGCCGGACGCAGGGATTCGTCGAAGGCTCTAACGCTGTTTGTAAAGTGTTTTGCCTCACGTTTGAAGGCTTCCAGCTGTTGGCGATCCATCCAGTTATAGAGCGAGAGGATTTTTTCCTTTTCCAGAAGTTCCATGAGATCTGCTTCCAGTTCCTGTTCCAGAGCATTCTGCGCTGCTTTGTCTTTCGGTTTCTGACGCAGCTTCTTTTGCATTTTCTGGGAAAAGTCCTGTACGAGCGCTTCATTTTCTTTTTTCTGCGCCGGTGTTATGTGCGGAAAGAGGTCGGCGTTTTCTGCCAGAAAATCCGGAAAACGATCCGGCTGCGCTTCCCATACTGCTTTGATCTCCTGTGTCTGTAGTTGTCTCATTGTAGTCCCCGTTTCTTTCTCCTGTTGTTTATGATATCAGGAAAGAAATTTCTTATGTCGTTTAGTAAAAGTCTGCAGATTTGCAGGGGTATGGTGTAAATTTTTCGTAATTTCCCTGCACTATTATAGCATACGGGAAACATATGCGGGGAGAAAATGTGATTGTTTCTTTTCACTGGCCTCGAATTAAGCAGCTGTAACGAAGAGCGCTACCTTATCAGGGAAAACAGTTTTAAATGCAGTAACAATGTGGTATATTCAATATAATCAATGACATGATATTATGACTGCAAAGGCGTACCTGCGCGGCTGCACAGCAGAGTGAAGTTTCGGTCTGTCACAGCGCAGCAGGAATGTGTAAGATATGGATGGACGCAGAGAGTAAGGCGGTGAAATATGGCGGAAAAAGCAAGTCTTCCCATTGGGATTGAGGATTACGGACGGATCCGTAGAGAAGGATTTTACTATGTTGACAAAACGAGACTGATCAAAGATCTTCTGGAGCATATTGCGTATGTAAATCTCTTTACGCGTCCGAGGCGGTTTGGTAAAACCCTGAATATGAGTATGCTGCAGTATTTCTTTGAGACAGGCAGCGACGGCACGCTTTTTGAGGGGCTGGAGATTGCCGGGGAGAAGGAACTTTGTGACAAATATATGGGAAAATTTCCGGTCATTTCAATCAGCTTAAAAGAGGTGGGAGGAGAGGATCTCGAAGCGGCAAAAAGGATTCTGCGTTCGGTTATTGGCGATGAGGCGATCAGATTCCCGTTTCTTTCAGAGAGCGAAAGATTGACGGAAATAGAGCGTCAGCAGTACCGGAAACTTGTGGAACTGGATCACAACGGTGAATATGCAATGTCGGATGAGCTTTTATCGAAAAGCCTTCTGACATTATCCCGTTTTCTGCAAAAGCATTATGAACAGAGTACGATCATATTGATCGATGAATATGATGTGCCGCTTGATAAGGCATACCAGGCTGGGTATTATGACGCCATGGTTGAGCTGATCAGGAATCTGTTTGGAAGAGCCCTTAAGACAAACAGCAGCCTGCATTTTGCGGTTTTGACCGGATGCCTGCGGATCTCCAAGGAAAGTATCTTTACCGGCTTCAACAACTTTAATGTATATACGGTAAAGGATGTACAGTATAATGAGTATTTTGGATTTTCAGATGCAGAAGTAAAAGAAATGCTTGCATACTACGGATTTTTGGAGAAATTTGATATTGTTAAGGAATGGTATGACGGTTACCGCTTTGGTGAATTGGACGTATACTGCCCGTGGGATGTAGTGAGCTACTGCCATGCGCTCAGGATGCATTCGTCTGTGATGCCGCAGAACTATTGGGTAAATACAAGCAGTAACAGTATCATCAGGAAATTCATAGAGAAGGCGGACGCAACTGCCAGAGATGAAATCGAGCTGCTGATTGGTGGTGAACGTATTTATAAAAAAGTGCGGCAGGAATTGACATACAGAGATCTGGATTCCAGAGCCGATAACTTATGGAGCATTCTTTTTGCGGCGGGTTATCTGACACAGTGTGGGCAGGACGATGGAGGGAGGACCGCACTGGCCATTCCAAACAGGGAAATACAGTGGATTTTTAGAGAACAGATACAGGAATGGTTTGAAACGGAGTCGAAAAGGGATATGCAGAAGCTGGAGCGTTTTTGCAGGGCATTTGAGGAACATGATGCAGCTGCTATAGAGAAAGGGTTTACGGCATACCTGCGAAAGACGATCAGTATCCGTGACGTCAGTGTCCGGAAGGAAATGAAAGAGAATTTCTATCATGGAATCCTGCTGGGGTTGTTTGCCGGCATGGAGGGATGGAAAGTCAAGTCCAATGCTGAGGCCGGTGAGGGCTACAGCGATATCATCGTAGAGGTTGAGGAGAAGGAGATCGGCATCATCATAGAATGTAAATATGCCGAACAGGCGGCATTTGATGATGCCTGCAAGGCGGCGCTTAAGCAGATAGAGGACAGGAATTATGAGGAACGTCTGGTTGACGACGGTATGACCAGAATACACAAATATGGGATTGCATGTTACAAAAAGCGCTGCAAAGTAATGACAATGGTGTCAGATTGTATATAACATCTGGGTCAAAATGCTGTTACCCATGCACACAGGCCGGTTAGAAATTGATTTAATCTGCGGATAATGGTACTATAGGATACTATAAGGAAGGAACTTGGGAAGGGGGATTTCTATATGAGAAGATATGTTATGTCTGCATAGCACTGGCTATTGCAAAGAATTGTTATAGCCAATGCTATTCCCGGCAATAAATTTCAGGGAGGCAGACATGGGCTATAGGAGAGCAGAAGAAATTCTGCCAAATGAGATAATAGAGTTGATACAGCAGTATGTTGACGGAACCAGCATCTATATCCCGCGCAAGACATCAAACAGGCAGGGATGGGGAACCGGTACACAGATCAGGCAGGAACTTTTGCGGCGTGACAGACAGATTTACGAGGAGTATCTTGCGGGAAGCAGGGTTGAGGAATTAGCCTGCAAATACTATCTGTCAGAAAAAAGCATACAGCGTATCCTGAGAGTACAAAAGTATTCTTGAAAAATAAGGAAGCAACGGGCATATCCCTGGTCGGATAGCGTGTTGTTCGTACAGGATGAGCCGGCATATGGAATCGGCTCATCCTTTTTTGTAAAAATGCGTGAGGTGGATGGCAGGATGAAAATATGTTACGCTATACCACAAAAGAAACAGCAGTCTGCGCACAACAGAATTGCGGAAGGAGGAACTGTCATAGAATCCGGAGCAGGATTCTATGGTCAACATGCCATGATGGGATCATCGAAAGAATACATGCAGAATTTAAAACAATGGCTTCGGGATACGGCAGATACGCCGCTGGAAGAAATGTCAGATTTCTTTACGAAGCGGCTGTGTGATTACGAAGAACATATGTCGAACTGGGAGGAATCTTACCGGATATTTGCCGAAAACCTGCCTATGAGATGTGAAAACATTTTAGACTTGGGGTGCGGAACCGGCCTGGAACTGGATAAGATCTGGCAGATAAATCCGCAGATTGAAGTGACAGGGGTAGATCTGTGTGCTGATATGCTGGCCAAACTGCTTGCAAAGCATCATGACAAACCCCTCACCACAATATGTGAGGATTACTTTCAATATGAGCTTGGCTATGGTAAATGGGATGCCGTCATATCCTTTGAGAGCCTGCATCATTTCCTGCCGGAGCGCAAAAGAGAATTGTACCGGAAGATCTGCCGCAGCCTGAAAGAACAGGGCGTTTTTATCGTGGGGGATTACATTGCCTGCTGCGACGAAGAAGAGGAGCTTCTGCGCACTGTGTATTTGGACAAAAGAAAACGGTCGGCAATACCGGCCGATTGTTACGTGCATTTTGATATTCCCCTGACGCTGGGGCATGAAAAAGAATTGCTGCAAAGCGCAGGATTTGTGATCGAAAAAGTACTGGATGGCAACGCAACGATA
>CAMUHN010000108.1 GCA_947088675.1 uncultured Roseburia sp. | reverse complement strand
AACCATGTTCGTTTGAAGAGGGGGAAAGTGTATACGATCATATGAATTTATCTTTTGGCATTATGGTGCATGGTATTACCTATCCGGATGAGGCTGTCTTTGCAAATGAGAAAGGCAAAATGACAGTGCGGCTCTGGAATGCGCAGATGACAGATGGCGTAATCCGTTTTCCGCGTCCCGAAGAGTGCAAGATTCGTCGGATTCTGGGGGACGCAAAACAAAAACAGTTTATCCCGGGAGAAAATTTTGCAGGACTGGGTGAATTTGAGGGAGGTGTGGCGTTTGGCGTGGTTAAACACTTTGGCCAGGACTTATGATGTATTTGCCAATCTGGCCGGCGTCGAAAAAAACGGCTATCTGCTGCTGCCGATTTCGCACTCGACTTTCAATGCGCAGATTGAGCTTACTATTGATGCAGACGGAAATTTTATAGACGCAAAAAAGCTGGAGAAAGGCGACTATGTTGTTACGATTATTCCTGTTACGGAGGATTCCGCGGCCAGAAGCAGCGGCATTGCGCCGCATCCGCTCTGTGACAAGCTCTGCTATATTGCCGGGGATTATACTTTATATACAGGCGACAATAAGGAAAAATATTTTGAAGCCTACATCGGCCGGCTGCGGGAATGGTCAGAGTCAGATACGGCGCATCCGATGGTGAAGTCGATCTGTCAGTATGTTGCAAAGAAAACGCTGATTCATGATCTGGTCGAAAGTAACGTATTGCAGTTGGACGAACACGGCAGACTGACAGACAGTACAAAGATACATGGATTGGGACAGACAGGAGCAAATGTAAGATTTATTGTCTTTGGCAGCATCCGCCCGCGCGAAGTCTGGAAGAATCAGCAGTTATATCAAAATTTTAATGATTTTTATCAGCAAAAGTTACAGGATAAGAAACTCTGTTATGCAACCGGGGAGATCAGAACGTATCTGGATAAACATCCGGCTAAAATACTTGAGAACAACGATAAAGCGAAGCTGATTTCCGGGAATGATACCGGTGGGTTTACATACCGGGGAAGATTTACCTCAAAAGAGCAGGCTGTCTCTGTCGGATACGATACGTCGCAAAAAGCGCATAACGCGTTAAGATGGCTGATACAGAAACAGGGATATACGCGAGACGGGGCTGCCATCGTCAGCTGGATGGTAAACAGGGATATGAAAGTAATTGATTTTACGAAAGATTCTGTAAATGCCTGCAGGGGTCTGGATGAATTTGATTTTGACAATTTTGATTTGGAGGAAACATCGTCAGCGAGCGGACACGACACCGGGAAATATTTTGCTGAACAATTAAATCGGGCAGTCAATGGATATGCCGCAAAAATCAAAGTGGACGATCGGATTGCAGTAATGGCGCTGGACTCCCCTGGGGAAGGGCGTCTTTCCGTTGTGTATTATGATGAGATGGGTGCAAAACAATATATGGACGCCATCTTAAACTGGCAGAATCATTGCAGGTGGAGGCGAAGT
Source organism: uncultured Roseburia sp. (assembly GCA_947088675.1). Classification (GTDB taxonomy): domain Bacteria; phylum Bacillota; class Clostridia; order Lachnospirales; family Lachnospiraceae; genus Roseburia. Next base: position 4,755 of record CAMUHN010000108.1, on the reverse strand, counting down.
ATTAAAATAGAAAATACGGGTGACGTCAAAAAGAGAATAACACTGGAGTGTACGCCGTCGCCGCGGGATATTGCCCTGGCAGCGCTTGGCGTGCAGCGTTCGGAGTGGCTTGAGGCGGACAGTAAAGTGATCAGGGCAACGGTAAAACGCCTTCTCCCATGTGTAACGCAAAAGGGTGTCAAAATACCGTATGATCTGATAAAAGCGGCAGCAAATCGCGCTTCTATGCCGCAGACGATGAGCGATTTTGTATGGTACAATGATGTGCTATGCGTGGTATGCGCAATGATACGATATGATTACGAGGAGGATGGCAGGAAAATGGAAAATTTTCTGAATGACAAAACGGAGGACCGCAATGTGTTATTCGGACGGCTGCTGGCAGTCTATGATTATATGGAGCGGCGGGCTATGTATGAAAAGGATGAAAACGGAAACAGAAAGGAAAGTCGTACCACAAATGCAAAGCGATACTGGAATGCATTCAGCAGCAGGCCGGCAAAGACAGCAAAAACGATTCAGCAGAATCTGATTGCATATGAAAAAAAGTTAAATGATTTTGAACAGATGAAATTTGAAAACTGGGAAAGAGAGATTATGATCCGTCTGGCAAATAACGGATTTGATAATACTGCGCTTTCCGAGTTTTACCTGCCGGGATATTACCTGCAGATGGAAGAAATGAAACAGGCTTTCCAGAAAAAAGAACAGTAAAGGAGACAGAAAAATGGGTGAATTTACAAACAAGATTGATTTTGAAGCGCTGGTTATGGTAAAGAATGCAAATCCAAACGGCGATCCGCTGAACGGAAACAGGCCGCGCGAAACATATGACGGCTATGGAGAGATTTCTGATGTATGTATCAAACGTAAAATCAGAAACAGATTACAGGACATGGGCGAAAATATTTTTGTGCAGAGTGATGATCGACCCAAAGACAAATGTAAAAGTCTTGCAGATCGGGCGAAAAGTAACGAAATCATGAAAAAAGCAGCAAAAGACAAAGACAGGGTAACTTATGCAAAAGAAGCGTGCAGGACATGGATTGATGTCCGTACATTTGGGCAGGTATTTGCTTTTAAGGATGATAGTGTCTCTGTTGGTGTGAGAGGACCGGTTTCCATTCACTCAGCATTTAGCGTGCTCCCGATCTCAATTGACAGTATGCAGATCACAAAAAGTGTCAACAGTGAGACGAAAGAGAAAAAATCGTCTGATACAATGGGGATGAAACATAAAGTATCCGCAGCGCCGTATGTGATAAAGGGAAGTATCAATCATCAGCTTGCAGAAAAGACAGGATTTAGTGACGAAGACGCCGAAAAAGTGAAACAGGCGTTGCGCTCTCTGTTTGTAAACGACAGTTCCTCTGCAAGGCCGGACGGAAGTATGGAGGTCTGCAAAGTATATTGGTGGAAGCACAATTGTCCGGCAGGCCAGTATTCCTCCGCGAAAGTTCACAGGCTGATTAAGATTAGCGCAAAAGTGGATGATCCGAAAGAGTTTGAAGATTATGAGGTTAAAGTTGATTCTCTGCCTGAACTGGCATTGGAAGAAATAGAGGGCATCTGATGGGGTACGCCGAGGATGACTATCTGATGCTGTCCGGTATTCAGCATTTTGCGTTTTGCAGAAAACAGTGGGCCCTGATACATATCGAGCAGCAGTGGGCGGAAAATTACAGAACGACGGCCGGTGAACTGATGCACAAAAAAGCGCATGAGGAAGGAGCTTTTGAAAAGAGAGGGAATCTTATGATTGTCCGCGGTATGCGTATCGCTTCACATGAACTTGGATTCAGCGGACAGTGCGATGTGGTTGAATTTCACCAAAACGAAAACGGGATAGAACTGTTCGGGTATGACGGCAAATGGAATCCGGTTCCGATCGAATATAAACGGGGAACGCCTAAAGAATACAATGCGGATGAATTGCAGCTTTGCGCTCAGGCAATTTGTCTGGAAGAAATGTTACAGACAGCCATTGGGGCAGGATATCTGTATTACGGTGAAAACAGACGGCGCAGTTCGGTAGAATTTACCGATGCGCTGCGACTGGAAGTAAAGAACATGTCGAAAGAGATGCATGATTTGTTTGCAAGAGGGTATACGCCGAATGTAAAGTCAGCGAAAAAATGCAGATCCTGTTCTCTTGAAAACATTTGTGTTCCCAGACTGCAAAAGGGCATCAAAGTCAGAAAATATATAGAACAGAATATGAAAATGAAACAGGAATGTTAAACGTTAAGTTTTCTGCAGACAGGTCAGGAGATTCATGTGAGAAAATTATTAAATACTTTATATGTTATGACTGAAAGTTGTTACTTAACGCTGGATGGTGAAAACGTTGTGATACTGGATGGTGAAAAAACACTCGGCAGATTTCCGCTGCACACTTTGGAAAATATGATATGTTTTACCTATAAAGGAGCGAGTCCTGCGTTGATGGGCGCTTGTGCAAGTCGTAAAATCGGAATGAGTTTTTTCTCGCCCAGAGGAGTGTTTCTGGCAAGGACAGTCGGAAAAGAATATGGAAATGTGCTGCTGCGAAAAGAACAGTATCGGATTTCGGACAATGCCGGCAGAAGTGTTGCTTATGCAAAAAACATGATTATCGGAAAAGTGTTTAACAGTCGATGGAGTATAGAACGCACTTTGCGTGATCATGCAATGCGTGTCGATGCGCAAAAGCTGAAACATATTTCAAACGCTTTATATGAGACGCTGCCGAAAATAGATCAGACGTCTGATTTGGAGGAACTGCGCGGTTTGGAAGGAAAGGCGGCTGAACAGTATTTTTCAGTATGGAACGATATGATTTTAAATCAGAAAGATGATTTTATTTTTACGACGAGAAACCGCAGACCTCCGCTCGACAATGTAAATGCTTTACTGTCGTTTGCTTATACCGTACTTGCGGGCGAGTGCGCCAACGCGCTTTCCGGTGTCGGATTGGATCCATACGTCGGATTTTTACACGGTGACAGGCCGGGGCGCACATCTCTCGCACTTGATTTAATGGAAGAATTCAGACCGGTTCTGGCAGATCGTTTTATTTTGACACTGATCAACACAAAAGCAATTCGGGCTGCTCACTTTGAACAACAAAAGGACCATGCCGTTTTTTTAAATGACGATGGCAGAAAGGTTTTTTTTCAGGCATGGCAGAATCGCAAAAAGGAGGTCATAACGCATCCTTATTTGAAAGAGAAAATGGAATGGGGACTGGCGCCCTATGTGCAGGCTTTACTGCTTGCCCGCACGATTCGGGGCGACGTGGAAGAGTATCCGCCGTTCTTATGGAAATAGGCATAACCTGCCTGACCCGGGAGAACCCCCATAACTTTTTTGTATGCGGCATTTCATTTTCACACAGATTTAAGCTGTGGCAAAGCCGCGACATGGGGTTAGTGTGAGAAGAATTTCTAAAGTTCACAGTAAAGGCTGTATCACTTAGAAGTGCTAAATCTCCAATCTGAACAGAGTTCACGTTGGAGAATGTCCGGAAAACAGAAATTCTCCTTTGCCCGGATTTGAGTCGCGGCAGGGCCGCGACATGGGGGTAATGCGGATTTAATTTTTTCGGGCATCGTAGTGTTTACAGTTCAAATCTTATGACTCTGTGAAAGTAATGCATGATTTTAGTATGCCTGTTTATGTACAAGCGGAGGTTTATATTTTGTGATCTTGTGCAGGCAAGGAGGATATTATGCTGGTATTGATTACCTACGATGTTTCTACGCAGAATGCAGCAGGTAAAACCCGACTGCGGAAAGTTGCAAAAGAATGTGTAAATTATGGGCAGCGTGTACAAAATTCTGTGTTTGAGTGTATGCTGGATTCTTCACAGCTTTTGTTATTGAAAGATCGCCTTGTTTCATTAATAAATGAAAAAGAGGACAGTCTGCGATTTTATTATCTTGGAAATAATTATCAGACAAAAGTGGAACATTTCGGAAGTAAAACTTCGTATGATGCCGAAGGTGTTTTGATGATTTAGACAGGTGCGAATGATAAGTTCACACAGAACACCGGACAGTTTCGCACCGAAAAAGAAAAGTTAATTTTGATTGTATTTCTACAATTTTCAATACGGAAAGTGTACAGTTAGTAAAATTATACAAATATATTTGGTTATTTAAAGAAAAAGTAGTTATATTTGCTGTCGCTCCCCGCGAGGGGAGTGTGGATTGAAATCTCTACCATAACAAAGAGTTGGTTCTGATGAAAAAGTCGCTCCCCGCGAGGGGAGTGTGGATTGAAATCCCGTTGATTGCGATTGCAACGGAAATCGGGCCAGCGTCGCTCCCCGCGAGGGGAGTGTGGATTGAAATTATTTTGAAAGGAAATATATGCAGGAAAAACACGTCGCTCCCCGCGAGGGGAGTGTGGATTGAAATAACGGATAACGCACAAGAAAAGGCTATACGGCGGGTCGCTCCCCGCGAGGGGAGTGTGGATTGAAATGATTCCCAACCTATCCATGTGTGTCGTTGTTATCTGTCGCTCCCCGCGAGGGGAGTGTGGATTGAAATAAATCCGCCACCGCCAGTACCTCCACCGGCCCCTGTCGCTCCCCGCGAGGGGAGTGTGGATTGAAATATTTTGCCAGAATCCCATTTTTTGATAGTGTCAGTCGCTCCCCGCGAGGGGAGTGTGGATTGAAATTCACAAGAATTATAATTCTGGGCAGTGGGGAGAGTCGCTCCCCGCGAGGGGAGTGTGGATTGAAATCCTGTGTTGGTAGTTGAATCT
>CAMUHN010000107.1 GCA_947088675.1 uncultured Roseburia sp. | reverse complement strand
CTGAATTTACTTCCCCTTAAATGGAGCTATACGGTTGCGGGCAGCATAAACTGTCCACAGGGCGGACAGTTAAAAAAAGCGTTAGCCTCTGAAAGGAACATTTCAGAGGCTTCACTACCTATATCGGTAAGAATCCCTGCCACCTGACGATAGGGCATACTGTAACGCTGGGAGAGGTAGCGCATGGATGCGCCCATTTCGCCGTCAGGGCCGCCATACTGTGAAATAATAATCTTTGCAATCTGTGCATTTGGTCTTGTAATATTGACCGGATACTCTAATCTTCTCTCATAATTCCACATTATCTGCAATCTCCTTCCCATGGCAGCGGCATATCGCACCATACCCAGTTATTTCCCATATCTGCGGAATCCACGACAAGAGGCCCGTATTTCTGAGCAAATGTTTTTAACGCGCCTTTGCGCATTCCAAGATATTTCTGGAACACTTCCTGCGCTTTTGCATCCTGTGGATGGCTGTCAAGATAAAGCGTCATGTCTGTAACGACAAAACTGACTACGTCAATCCAATGCAGAAGCTCTGCTCTGTTCATCTGGTTCATCATCATCTTCTCCTGCCCGCCTTTCCCCCATAAAACGGAAGGTCAAGCTCCGGGAAAATTGTTCCCTGCTGCAGCCCTTTCTCGGGATCGCACATTTCGGTAAAATTCTGCCATGGCACATATGCCATGGCAACAACAAATTCATCCTGTGTTATATTATAAGAAAAATCCCCGCCGCAGCTGCAGTTGTAATCGGGCTGCTGGGATAAATTATAATTTCTCATCCTATTTCTCATTCCTTTACTGATTCGTTTCATTATAATTTATGCCGCCCGCTGCTCTTTTGTTCCTGAATGCTCATGCCGAACATTTACAATAATATCAAATGACCTTGCCAAGCCTGTGTATCGACTGTAAAATCTCCTGAATCTGCGGCTGCACATTGCTGTCCGGCACATGAACCGCCATCTCAACCGCTTCTTTTTCGAGCCTGTGGATCTCCATCAGATTATATTTCATTCGATCCCGCAGCTTCTGCCGCTGTGTAACATAATTATGCTTGACTTCCACCATTTCTTTCGCATCCACAAGAGCAGCAACCTGCGCCACCCAGATCTGTGCATCGTACAGACGGAAACGATCCAGAACACGAACCAGCCGCCCGTTAAAATACTCAAGATCCTCATTTGTCCGCTGATATTTCTCACGCTCGCGAACTGCTTCCACATAGGCTTCCCATGTCCGGTTCAGCTCTTTTGCATTTCTCACATGATACTTTTCGCAGGCGTAATCTATGGCATTTGCAATATTCACATATTTGATCTTTACTTTATTTTGCAGCAAAATCGCACGATTTAGATTTTTCTCTGCAACAGAAGTATCCGTATCATCATTTTGCATTTTAATCAAAATACTGCAAACAGCCAGAACAGTCAGAAACGCAAGTATAATCCATGCGTAAAACAGATCCATCTTCATAAAAATACTAAGCAAAAAACAGACCCCGGCAGCCGTTGCCGCCATTCCAAAACTGACATAAAGCAGATTATGCATCTTTTTCTTATGCTGCGCCAGATATTCCCTATGCAGCTGCCACTCCGCTTTTTCCCGCTCCAGATAATTCATGTCTTTTTTTAAAGTATCGCGATAAACTTCATTTGAAGAAAGCCGTTTAATCGCATCCGGTACATCCTCTTTCGCATGATCCATCTGGGCAAACTGAACATCGGTGAGCTTTCTGGAAGAATTTAAAAAATCGTTTCTCGCCCTGTTTAACTGTACAACATTGACTGCCGTTTCAGAAAGCTGCTTTTTCTCTTCCGCAGAAAGATTTTCCAGGATCTGTATATCATTTAAATAGGAAGTAACTTTTCTGTACTCCGCTTTTTCCTCCTCCACTTCCTGTGCCAGTTCGATCAGCTGTTCCAGTCTTTCGACAACATACTGTTCGACCTTTTCCGGATTTTTGATATCCTTGTCTGTCATAACAACAGGCGCTCCGTAATCCAGCTCCAGCTGTTTTTCTTTTCGAAATTTAAAACGAAACATGAGCCTCCTCCTCTTTCGCTGCCAATCTACAGTCTGCTCTTTTTGATATAATCCGATTTCCAGTTCTCCAATACGGCTCTTGCCGCTTTCTTTGCCGCCTGTATATTTTCAGCGGAAAAGATCTGATCTACCCTGCGATACATATCCTGCGCAGATACCTCTTTTAAAATTTTCTGTTTTTCCTCCGGCAGCTTTTCTGATATGCCCATGCATTTCTGCACATTTGCACAGGCATGGAATGCCATTTCATCCTGGCTGCACCGATACGCGTTCTGATAACAGGAAAGCGCCTCCTCAAACAAAAAAAGCCTGGCAAAAGAAGTTCCCATGTTGTGCCAAACACTCCCCAGAAAAACGGGCTGCTGCTTTGCCTCCTCCATCTGCAGAAGCTTTCGGTATTCCTGAATTCCGCAGATATATCTTTTATTCTCCACATACCAGTCGGCCCGCATCTTGACGCTCTCACAGGGAGGCCGTTGTTCCATTTCCCGCAGGTTCTTTACAATCTTAAGGCGCCCTTCTTTCGTGCAATAACCGACCTGACTAATCAACAATTCCACAAACTCGGCAAGAGAGCCCCCGTTCTCACAGATTTTGACAAGCCCTGCGGCCAGATCTTCTTTTTTTAATTCGGATCGGATCCAGTCGGTCAGCTCCCGATTCATAAAAGAATCTGTCAACAGACATGTATTGTGCTCAATATAATAACTCAGCTCCTCCAGCGAATACACATGAATGGACATCTCTTCTATAAAATAGGGCATCGCAGCCAACATCCGGTCACATAAAATTAATTCTCCCATTTCTTTCCTTTACCCCGTTACAATGACATCGTATATTCCCAGATTTTATCGGAACTCTGGAACAATTCTCCAAATCCAAGGTCTTTGATCGTCACTTTCACTTCCACATCTGAGATCGGCTTTGCTGCAATTCGAAGCCGAGTTACCTTATCCGGCCTCTGCGGAAAATCAGACAATTCCAGCTTCTCAATCTTAGCCTCCCTGCTGCTGGGCGCCTGCAGCCAGAAGTCAACAGACGGCGTACCGCTTAAAATCACCTCGCACTCCCCGACTTTCTCATACCAGTTATCACCCGCGCTGATCAGCGTAAAAAATTCCAGTTTGCCGCAGTTTTTGACTTTCAGGCTGACATTCACTTTCATTTCCGTCGCGCCCATATACACAAACGGCCAGTACACAAGATCTGCCTTTACGGCTGCCGCATAACAGGCGCCCTTGGAATACAGATTTTTTCCGAGAAATACGCGGTGGCCTTTACACAAAAATGCAAGCGACGTCTTCATCCAGTCGCCGTCAAACCCGTCGCCCACAAGATAGACCGTCGCGATAATATGACCGCGCATAAACTGCTGCGCAACCTGGAAAAAATCGCTGTCTGCCTGATCGCGCCTGATCCTGTATTTTTTTTCTTCCATAATCAAAAGCTGCGGCGTTGTGCGCAGATTGCGCTGCAGTCTGAAACAGGACATCGTATCTCCACTGTAATCAAACAGGCACACATCATGGCGGTAGAGTTCCTCACGCTGGGAGTAAGCAAAATAATAAAAGCTCTGTCTTCGCTCAATCAGCGTAATCTGATTTTCCCTGAGTCCAAGAGACGGCGCCATTCCAAGAAACAGGTCGGTTGCTTCCCTGGAGAGCTTGTCCAGTGTAATTACAAGCATGTCCGGTACAACCGGCTTTAACATACTGCCGGCGACAAACATCAGCCTTTTTATGTAAATGCATAAAATCTCCCGTGCTGTATACGACTCGTGAGCCGCTGCAAATTTCTCGTCGGCGTCTGAACCCTTTGCATAAAACGTAATCAGCTCGCCGGCAGCTGCACGAAAAAGCAGACGGTCCGCCATGACGCCGCCTTTCTCTTTTTCCTTTAATGCCTCCTCCCCGATCAGCCATGTTTTCCCGTGTTTTGCAATGGCAAGCGGGATCTGAAATCGCTCGCTCCCTGCAATCATACTGACTGTCTCAGGTTCTTTCTGATTAAGTTGGTAATAACTGATAACCGCATATTGGTTATCCATATCGATTCCAAGATAAAAATGATTTTCCATCGCTGCCTACACTAATCGAAACCTTTCCTCGACAAATTGATTTAATAAAGCATATTCTTTCATATCCTGTTTTAACAGGTCGCTGTCGGCGGGCCGCTCTGAAGAAAGCTTTTCCAGGAGCAGATTGATACGCCCGTATGCCCCATAGACAATACTTTTGGGGATCTCTTTCGCCTCCAGACATCCGCTCTGTGTCACCCGGTCCTGCCCGGCGCCATTTTCCGTAATATAATACTGTATGGCTTCCCCGTAAAACAAAATAAATTCTTTTACGTAGATTCCGTCATACATTTCCGTCATCTCTTCTCTGCAAAATTCCCCGCCGTCTTTGCGGTACGAAATGGAAACAACTGAATAAGGTTTTGTATGGTACTCCACAAACCATTTGTCGAACAACAGGTATTCGCGCAGCAGCCGTTCCTCATATCTGCGGTAAAATCCAAAGTATATGCCTCTCTCGATATTTTCCCGCAAAATAATTTCCAAAATACCGTTCTGAACCTCTGTGAGCGTCTCCGCCTCAGAAAAATATTTCATCAGGCCAATTTTACAGGTTTCATTGAGCGAACCGTTCTTTTGATATCGTTCTAAAATCTGCAGAAATACTCTGGCAGGAATAATGGCATCTTTTGTGATATACGAATTTGCATAATAAGTCAGATACGCGTCGCAGATCTGTTCTTTTCCGCCGCCCGCCTGATAGCTGTCATAAATCTCCTCCGCGTAACCGATATAGTCGGTTGTATAGAGCATCTGCGTTAAGATGCGCTCCTCCAGTTCAAACGTATCAATGAACAGCTGTTCCGCCGCTTTCCAGATCTGCGCCATGTGTTTCGTCGGCCCCTGATAAAAACGGCACAGATAGATCAGAATGCTCTCATTGCCGCCCCCGTCAAAAAAAACAGAACACGCCAGTCCAAGCAGCAGGTCATCCTCCTCAAATTCGGATGCAATGACAGCATGCGTACATATTTTTTCCCGCGCAGGTCCTTCCAGATAATCATAGCCGAAATCCCTCACAAGTCCGTAAGCCTTATCAATCATACCGTATTCCGCCAGATAACAGATCACTTCCCGACGCTTTGCAACCGCAATCCCCGACACATCCAAAAGCGGCAGAAACCTTTTAATATCATCCTGATAACCGTAAACCTGGCAGAGCTCAATACGGTCGAGAAGCAGTTCCATACGGTAATTCTCGCCGATATCCGCCGTTTTAATAAATTTGATAAAAATATCAGAATTATTTTTTAAAATTTCACTGCCACGCTTCTGCAGAATCATATACAGCATATATTCCACGCATGTCGGCGCAAGTTCATGACATCGATCTACATAAAGCTCCACATGAATTAACGGCTGCGTCTGATACACAATACTCTCGGTAAACCAGTTTCCGAACCCGTCGCAGAGCAATACGCAAAAATCCCCGGAATATGCCTTGAAATAAGCCGTCCCGTTGATAAACGAGACAACCTGCGGTTCTCTCTGCCAGCGGTCTAAGATCACGGCATGACAGATATCCGGATTAATACACGAAATCTTCCAGGTAAAAATAATTTTAGAAAGCGCAATCGCAAGCTCCTCATTTAAAAACCCGCTTTTTAAGATTTCCTGATAAATCACGGCAAGATTTTCGTCGATATGCCCGGCTTCAATCTGCTCCATCGCAAATTGTTCTACCATGGACTTATAATTCCGATAAATCTCGGGCTGCTTCTCTTTCTGCAGTATGATATTGACAAACAAAACCGCTTTCAGGTTTGCAGGGAGCATATTGTCATATCGAAAATACATCTGCAGCATTTTGGGAACTTCAACAACACAGGAACTGTCAAGCGACATCAGATAGGCCTCATAAAGTCCGGTGAGCATCAGCTGTTCCCCGATGCCACGCTCATACCACACGATATATTCTTTCCCATACCGCTGACAGCGAATCAGATATCCACAGACATCCTCAAGCATTTCTTTCGAAGGCAGAACCTGATAACATGACTCTAAAATTTTGTACAGAAACGGCAAAAAAGTCCGGACTTTCGGCAAAAGGCTTATGACCTGCCGCACAATGGACTCTGTCATCACATGCTGTCTCACAGCCCAGAACAGTATTTTAATCTCAAAACTGCCCAGTTCCCGGATCAGATACGGTTCTTTCTGGTACAGGTAATACACTTCAACATAGTAATACGGACTGTTGTGACCATTTATGATCCACTGTTTCAATGCCTTTAATTTACCGGGCGGATTTCTGTAGTACTCCTCTTTCATATATAAAAGTACCCAAAAAAGCAGGGAACTTCTTCGGTTCTCCATGTAAATCCGCTCAATCTCAGATGCCAGACGGTCCACATAGGACGGTTCGCGCTCCATCAGCGTACAAAGATACAG
>CAMUHN010000106.1 GCA_947088675.1 uncultured Roseburia sp. | reverse complement strand
TTGTTTTGTAATTCTCTGCAAGCATTTCAACAGCAGAATGTGCCATATCCATATTGCCAGTTTCTTTTGCAGTCATAAACTGCTTATAGATTCTGGCATTTTCATCCTGCTCCCGTTTTATTTCTTCGGCGCTCCCGGTTGACTGCATGACTGATTCCATTACCTTTTCTTTGCCGCCATACCACTTTAATAAATCTGCGGTAGCCTGCTCATTGGCAAAGCCTGAAACCAAATGCTCTTTGTACTTTTCCATACTCCCGTATTTCTGCACCTGTTCATCAAGGCTTTCTTTTGACATACATTCCAAAGTATGGTTTACTATTTTCTGTACTTCTTCATTGCTAAATGCTCCAAAACTCATAGTATTAACTCCTTTCATTACGTCCGTTATTAACTCAATAATCCCATTTAACCGATTTCGTTTCTGCTCTAATAAAGATTTCTGAGCTAATAAAGCCTGTTCTTTATCATAATCGGGGTTATCCATGATTTTTTTAATGTCTGCCAATGGAATTTCCAATTCCCTAAAGAACATAATTTCCTGCAACTTTTCTAATGCTTTGTTGTCATAGAGCCGATAACCAGCTTCCGTTAATTCCGTTGGCTTTAATAAATCGATTTCATCATAATATCTCAACGTCCTTATACTTACTCCGGTTATCTCCGACACGTCCTTTACGGTTTTCATTATTTCCTCCTTTCGGTTCAATCGTAAACCGTTACGCTACGAGAGAGTCAATACCTGAAATAAAAGGTTATCTTGACAGCTTCAGGAATCAATCTTACTGAATTAGATAGAATCAAAGAATAACAATCAAACAATCAAATAACTACAAATCAAACAAAGTGTAAAGTCTACTGAATTGTCCGGGGCTTTACACTTTGTTATTTGGAGATTATGACATATGGCAAAATATTTTAAGAACGCAAATACACTGGAAGCATTAAGAAAACAGTACAAAGAATTACTTAAAAACATATCATCCCGACAATGGCGGCAATATATCAGACATGCAGGAAATCAATGCTGAATGCGATCAACTGAAATCGTTCGCGCATGGATCTGGTTATCAGGAAATGCATATTCATACAAAAAAGATTTAAAAGAGTACGGATTCAACTGGGCATCACAAAAAAGATGTGGTATTGGCATAGTGAATCTTTCAGGAAAAAGAGTCATAAGTCATTAAGTATGGACGCGATCAGAAACTATTATGGAGTACAAAAGTATTTACAGATGCAAAGGTATTATTGGAAGCATGATGAAAGAATGCTATGCAATGATACAGCAGGACAAGTATAAGGCTGTGTAGGGTTCAGCCATACAAAACCTGATTTTACTCTTTCAATGCTTCAAATATACAGTTCAAACAAAAAACGGCATCTTCATCTATATAGTTTCCACATTCCATACATTGATTTGAATGCATCTTACAATAATGTGAATAACCTGTTATTGCAGCCATATTTGTACATTTTTCATGCAAACATTTTTGCGGTTCAATATTTACCTTTTCACCCTTTTTAGTATATGTGCCGCCTACTGTACTACTGTCAACCGTCATTACAAGTTTACCATTCTCATCTTTGGCAACTGAAAAACTACAATCTTGTCTGTCAGGAATGCAATAAAAATCACCATCTTTTTCTCGTGTCGTCCTATTATACTCACCCAGTTCAAACGAGGTCGCTATAATATAATCAGATGTAAATGAGTATTGATCCACTGCTGTTTTACTTGCCATATAGTACAGATCGCCTTCATCAGTAAAATAGAAATAACCCCTGTGTGTATCTGCGATATCTGCTTTCCACACTCCTGTCATCTCATCTTTCGTAATCGTATTGGTAGGGTCTTTCTTTATTTCTTCATCCAATATAAGTTCTTCTAACTGTTCCATACTATTTTTTAATATTTGATAATTTTGAACCAATTTTTTCTGTTTATCTGTCAATTTCCGGTATGTTGTTTGTATATTGTAAATATCTTCCGCATCATCGATCGTTACAGAACCAATATTTTCAATTTGTATCATTACTGACTCTGCTATTTTTTTATCTTCTTTTGATGCACATCCAGTCAAAGCAAGCATCATTGCAATTACCAATATCATATTTCGCTTTTTCATAACATCAGCCCCTTTTAATAACAATACATATATTATACCTCATGACTGTTCTAAATTCCATATTATTTTACATGGCTTTTCAGCAGCCTTTACACCCTGAATCAAATTCGTTATAATACATAACAGAGAAACAAAGCATCAATCAAAAAGACAGTGAAAGAATCTCAGAAAAAATAATTTCAGATGAACAGGTGCTCAAAGACTTTAAAACTTATGAGAAAGGAATCAAAACCAATGATATTTGGCGTCGACTACTACCCGGAACACTGGGACAAATCGGAATGGAGCGAACATGTCCGCCTGATGAAAGAGGGAGGTTTTAACACGGTACGCATGGCAGAATTTGCCTGGAGCAGGCTGGAGCCAAAAGAAAATGTATTTGATTTCACCTGGCTGGATGAAATCACAGACCTGCTGGCGGAAAACGGCATAAAAATCATACTTGGTACGCCGACCGCAGCGCCTCCCAAATGGCTGACCAATCAATACGATATCTTTCTGCGCGATAAATACGGCCGGGTGCGCGGTTACGGTTCGAGGCGCGAGTGCTGTGCAAACAATCCCCACTATCTGGAAAGAAGCCGCATTATAACAGAAAAGCTGGCCGCACACTACGGCAAAAATCCAAATATCATCGCATGGCAGATTGATAATGAATTTGGCTGCCATAACAGCACACGCTGCTACTGCAGCCACTGCAGATCAGCTTTCGCCGAATGGCTCAGACAGCGTTATCAAAAGATCAGCGTATTAAATCAATCCTACGGAACCGTATTCTGGAGTCAGGAATACGAAAACTTTGAGGATGTAATCCTGCCGTCATACACCTCCTGCGACGCGGACTGTGGCGATAGTCCGACTCACAATCCAGGCCTTGCTCTGGATTTTTACCGTTTTTCCTCAGATTCGTGGATTGCATATGAAAAAATGCAGATTGCCATCATCCGTAAATACTCCGATTCCCCGATCACCCACAATATGATGGGACATTTTTCAGACATCGACTACGAAAAACTTGCAGAACCGCTTGATCTTGTATCCTGGGACAACTACATGGACAACCAGTGGAACTGCAATTCCTTTGAAACGGCAGCGATGGCGCATGAACTGATGCGAGGGGCAAAAGATCAAAATTTCTGGGTCATGGAACAGCAGGCCGGCCCCTGCGGCTGGGATCAGTTCGGAGGAACGCCGCGTCCCGGACAGCTGCGGCTGTGGACCTGGCAGGCAATCGCACATGGCTGTGAAGGGCTTTTGTATTTCCGTTTTAAATCGGCGCCGTTTGGAATGGAACAATACTGGCTTGGCGTCGTTGACCATGACGGTATCCCGCGCAGGCGCTTTTATGAGCTAAAGCAGACAGGAGAAGAGCTCAAACGTCTGGAATCTCTGCTGGTAAATGCGAAACAGGTCAGCGACGTACTGCTTGTAAAATCTTATGAAAATGTATGGAGCCATAAAATAAAAAAACACGTTCCGGATTTTGACTACCGGAACATGCTTTTGGACTATTATAAGGCAAATCAACGCCTTGGGACGAACCCTGTCTGCGGCGGTGAAAAATTGATCTGCAATCGTTACAGGGTCATCTATATGCCCGCATACGCCATAGTATCCGACCGGCTGAAGACAACGCTTTCACAATATGTAAAAAACGGCGGCACGCTCGTCCTGACATTTCGCAGCGGCATAAAAGACGAAAACAATAATATGATCACACAAACGCTGCCGGGACTGCTGCGCGATCTTGCCGGAATCACCGTATGCGAATTTGATTCGTCACCGATCGCGGTCAGGCTTTCAGACGGATTTGGCGTTACGCGGATCTGGCGGGATATCATGGAACCAGACGGCGCAGAAGTTCTGGTCAGATATGAGGGAGAGTATTACGCTTCCTCTCCCGCAATAACCGTAAACAGCTACGGCAGCGGGCATGTCTGGTATATCGGCTGCGATCTGGAAGATTTTGCATTGAAAAAACTGGTACAGATCATTTCCGATCGGGCAGGCGCAGCATATATCCCTCATCCTGGCGACACGGAAGCGATCAAACGCAAAACGGATCACGCAGAGTATCTTATGCTTTTAAACCATACTGCATCTAAAACAGATATGGGAATCCGCGGACAGTCCCTCATCAGCGGGAAAAACTTTGACGGTATGCTGGATGCGTATGGCGTTGAAATTCTCCGTGTATAAATAGAACAAACTGTCTCCATCGCGATCCGCTTTCGCAATTACGTTCTGAGCGAGCTGCTGATCCCTCCGTAACATTCAGGTCTCCTGTCGCGAAACAGCCCCCACTCCAGACGTTCCGCCGACAATGTTCCAAGGTTGTACGTCTGGACCAGTATCTCTTCCTGGTCCCTGGCGGCGCCTTTTAGAATTTCGCCGGTGGCATCCGTTAAAAATGACGAGCCGTAAAAGTGCAGCGTAGAACACTGCCCCCCATTTTCTTCGCATGGGCTTACCGTTTCCGTTCCGATCCTGTTTGCCGCAATCACCGGCATCAGATTTGCCGCCGCATGTCCCTGCATGCATCTGCGCCAGTGCAGCATGCTGTCGCATCCCAAAATCGGTTCCGAACCAATCGCCGTCGGAAAAAACAAAAGTTCTGCTCCTTTTAACGCCATGGCGCGCGCCGTCTCCGGAAACCACTGATCCCAGCAGATTCCGATTCCAATCTTTGCGTATCTTGTATCAAACACGCGAAATCCACTGTCGCCCGGCGTAAAATAGAATTTTTCCTGGTAATAATGATCGTCCGGTATATGCGTTTTGCGGTAAACACCCAAAATCTCTCCTCCTGCATCAATGCAGGCAGCCGAATTAAACAAAAGATTCCCGTCTTTTTCATAAAAACTGACCGGAAGCACAACCTTTAATTCTCTCGCCAGGCGTATTCCCATCTGCACCGCATCATTTTCGCGAAGCGGTTTTGCATAGCGGTAAAACGCATACCTGCGCTGCTGGCAGAAATATTCCCGTTCAAAAAGCTCCGGAAGCAAAATAATCTGCGCGCCAAGGGACGCCGCTTTTCGTATCTTTTCTTCCGCGTTTTTCAGATTTTCGGCAAGCGGCGCATTACAATACATCTGAACCGCAGCAACCGTTACGTTTTGCATCGTTTTCCTCCATTCTAACCTCCATTCCGAGAACGTTTACGTTCGAGGAACCGCAGGAGAAATCTGCAAATGCAGTTTCTCTTGTCGGATCAGGGCTCATTTGTGACCATATCAAGATGAAAAACGCCATGTGTGACGTCTACGTCACATTTTTCTGGCGTTTTTCGGCGTGAAGCCTGGTACATCCTGGTAAAATGCCCTCTGGCAATGAGCAAAAGCTCGTATACGAGCTTCAGATGAACGATTCACGTTACAGCGGAATCTGCTGTGTGATACAGTGAATATTTCCCCCGCCGGCCAGAATATCACGTGCATAGATCGGAACCACCCGCCGTCCCGGATTTAACTGACGCATCAGATCAGCCGCGCGTCTGTCGCTCTCCTGATTCGCGCCGCCAAACGCCGGAAGTATCACTGCCTGATTGGAATAATAAAAGTTTACATAAGAAGCTGCAAGACGCTCTCCCGGCTCCCGCGCATCTTCTCCGTCCTCAAATGCATATCCGCTTATCTCCTCTTCTTCCACACAAATCGGAACGTCGGGAATCGGCAGCTTGTGTATCGTGAGTTTACGGCCTCTTGCATCCCGCACGTTCGACAGATAGTCAAAATCCTCCCTCGAAAGCGCATACTGCGGATCATTTGGATTGTCTGTCCAGGCCAGCACAACCTCCGCCGGACGAATAAAAGCGCATATATTGTCGACATGTTCATTTGTCTCATCCATATAGATACCGCGCGGAAGCCAGAGTACTTTAGCAATGCCAAGATATTGTCTTAATTTTTCCTCAATCTGCGTTCTGTCAAGCGACGGATTCCTTCCGCTGCTCAAAAGACACGCTGTGGTGACAAGCAGCGTCCCCTCGCCGTCACTGTGAATCGAGCCGCCCTCCAGCACAAACGGCGCCGCATTATACATGGGAAATCCGTACCTCTTTGCAAAATACGATGCAAATGCGTTATCTCTCTGCCATGAGGCATAGAGCCCGTCAACCTTACCGCCCCAGGCATTAAATTCCCAGTTCACGGCGCGTACTTCTGCCAGATCCTTTCCTTTTAAAAAAGTAGGCGCAATATCTCTCGCCCATGCATCGTCTGTCTCCGCCGGAAAGATTTCCACATTTTGACGCCACTGCGGAAAAACGGCGGCAGCCTGCTGCTCCACACCGTCAGAACCTGTAACATCCGTCTGCTTACACACAAAACTTCCCCGTTCCGTCTCCTCTGCACAGTATGAGCCAAACAAAGCCGCGATGGCAGAGGATATCCCTTTTTTTCCTGCCGCCACATACACTTTTTCACTCGCTGCAATCGCCTTTATGACCGATACAAATGCTTTGCGTGCCGGCCATGCCCCATTCGGCCAGGAACCCGGGCGCTCAGGCCAGATTATGATACAGCCCCTGTGCGGGGAAAACTCTGCCGGCATAAAAAAACCGTCCAAAAACGGCGTATGGTCTGCTGTTTTAAAAATTTCCATTGATTTCCTCTTCTTCCAAAACGCATGCGAAAAACCTTTTCCCCGGGATATGATTTTCACGCCCCCATGTCGCAGCTTCGCTGCGACTTAGATCCGCGCGGAGAATCCAACGCCATACATGGCGTGCTTTTGGGGATTCTCTGGTG
>CAMUHN010000105.1 GCA_947088675.1 uncultured Roseburia sp. | reverse complement strand
CCCCCCCCCCCCCCCCCCCCCCCCCCCCCCCCCCCCCCCCCCCCCCAAGGCTCATCATGAATTACCATCACATGGCGGAGGGGTTCCCGCCCGTTTCCATCGCCAGGGAAGACAGACTGGAATATTTCAAGTCATTGGAGGCTTATGCGGTGGAGGGAAACCTGCAGCCCTTTGCGGAGCTTGTGGCAGGACTTGCGGGCAGACAGATGGAACGGTACATTGAGCTTTCCGGCCCGCAGCGGGAAAGGGATCAGTCCCCCGCGTTACAGTAAGGGCATGAAAAGAAGAAAGAACTTTTGAGATACTCCTCTATGAGAAACAGGCTGAAAGCCTGCAAAAATACGCCTGTCCGAAAATTATGGACAGGCGTATAAAAATAAGATACCATATTCGGTTACAGATTTCCTTTTAATCCAATTTCCTCCGCTTTCTCTTTCATTCCCTCAATGGTTTCACGTATCACATCATCCAGTTCCATCTGCAGCATCTCACAGCCGTTTCTGACCACATCGCGGTTGACGCCGGCGGCAAATGATTTGTCTTTGAATTTCTTTTTGACAGATTTTACTTCCAGGTCAAGGACGCTTTTTGACGGACGCATCAGACAGACCGCATGGATCAGCCCGGTCAGCTCGTCAATGGTATAGAGCGTCTTTTCCATTCTGCTCTTCGGTTCTGTATCAGTACAGAGTCCATAACCATGGCACATCATACCGCGGATATATATTTCATCAATCCCGTGTTCTTTCATAATCTCCGCCGCTTTCTGGCAGTGTTCCTCTGGAAACTTCTCGTAATCCAGATCATGAAGAAGCCCTGTAACGCCCCATACGTCCTCATCCTCTCCGTTTTGACGTGCAAAATGACGCATCACAGCCTCAACTGTCAACGCATGTGTAATCAATGACGGTGTCTTTGTATAATCCGTCAGTAAGCTCCATGCATCCTCTCTCGACAACTTTTTTTCCATAATTATCCAAACCTCCTGCATTTTTCCTGCAACGTTTTTTGTGCCTGTCATTCTGATTTTTTGCTCACAAAATTCTTCTCCACTAACCTCCATGTCGCAGCTTCGCTGCGACTCATATCCGGGCGGAGAATCCCTTGTTTTTGAGGATTCTCTGGCGTGAAACTTAGTACGTCTCAGCGAAAAGCCCATTGGCATGAGCCTTAGATGTACTTTTCACGCTAACCCCATTTACCATTTACGATACGGACATCGACCCGTTTTTGCAATCGCCCTGAGCTCCACATAACAGCCGCATGCCGCGCATGTGCCCTCATTTAAATAATCGCATGCTTTACATGTCGACAGGCGTTTTTCATAACATGCTTCCCCGACACGATCGTGCGGCCTGACTGCAGCTTTATATTTGTCTAACCTGTGTTTGTCCTCCTCCGCCATCTCACGCAGCAGACATTTTCTGCATCTTGTTCTCATGGTTTCAGTCGTATTAAAACCACACTGGCAGCGGGAAGCGTTATAACAAGTCCGCGCTCTTTCATGCGATAATCCGTAAACGCTTTTTCCGACACAACCTCCGGTTCATCAAATGTATTATGCGCGTGAATCTCACAATGCGTGACCACGCTTGCCTCCAAAACGGAATATCCGCTGTTGACAGGCAAAATCTCGACTTCTTCAGCCGCATCGGCAGATAGGTTGCACAGCGTCACCGTAATGACTCCGTTTGCATCTTTTGAAACGGATTCCGTTACTCCCGGTACGGTCCATTCCCCGATTCCAATCTGATTTACACCGGACAAACTGCTTTCCAAAAGATCCGCATCCTGATGATAGCGGTACATATGCATGACATGGTAGGTCGGCGTCTTGATCATCTGTGCCCCCTCGGTCAACAGCACGGACTGAATTACATTTACCATCTGTGCAAGCGCCGCTATTTTTACCCGATCACAGTGCTTGTTAAAAATATTCAATGTAATGGAAGCAATCAGCGCATCGCGCACCGTGTTCTGCTGATACAAAAATCCAGGATTCGTCCCCGGCTCACAGGTATACCAGGCCCCCCACTCATCGACGCACATACCGATCTTTTTATCCGGATCAAATTCATCCATAATCGCGCTGTGGCGTCTCACCAGCGTATCCATATACAGCGCTTTGTTTAAACTTCTGTACCAGACTTCTGCGTCAAAATCGGTTGCGCTTCCCTTGACATCCCACCCAAATGGATGCACATAATAATGAAGCGACAGATAATCCATAAATCCATGCGCATGTTCCCCATGGTCAAACGCCGTCTCCAGAACGCGCCTTGTCCAGTAATAGTCTGCAACATTCGCTCCGCAGCAGACTTTCCGGATCGGAGCGTCCGGGTTGTAATCACGCACAAAAGTCTGGTAGCGGCGATATTCATTTGCATAATATTCCGGCGTCATATTTCCGCCGCATCCCCAGTTTTCGTTGCCAACGCCGAAATATTCCACGGTCCACGGTTCCTCATGTCCGTTTTTCGCGCGCAGATCTGTCAGCGGGGACACGCCGGAAAATGTCATATATTCTATCCATTCCGACATTTCCTGCACCGTACCGCTGCCAAGATTTCCGTTTATGTATTTTTTACAGCCGAGCTGGCGGCACAGTTCCATAAATTCATGCGTCCCGAAACTGTTGTCTTCCACAACGCCGCCCCAGTTTGTATTGACCATCTTTTTGCGGCTTTCTTTCGCCCCAATGCCGTCGCGCCAGTGATACTCGTCTGCAAAACATCCGCCTGGCCAGCGCAGCAGCGGTACGTGCAGCTCCTTTAAAGCTGAAACAACATCCGTGCGCATTCCGTTTTCATTCGGGATGTCGGAATCTTCCCCCACATAGATCCCCTCATAAATGCCCCGGCCCAGATGCTCAGAAAAATGACCATAAATCTCCGGCTCAATATGTCCGGTTTTGTTTTCTTCATTAATAAATAATTTTACCATAGAACCCCCCTTATTTTATTCTTGTATCCTCATTCACCTGATATAAATAGCTGTTCCCTTTTTTTCCGACGCGCGTCACAGTGCCAAGATCCGTTAAAATCAAAAGTACTGTGCGGGCAAGTTCCGGACGAATTTTTGCAGACGCCGCAAACTCTTTTGCAGTAAACGGCTCCGGCAGATCAAACGGAACAAACTGCAGATAATCTTCCTTTCGGTCAATCCTCACCTCCTGTACAAATTTCAGCGGAATGCGGTCGTATCTGTCGCTTCCTCTCTTTTTATCCCTGCTCCAGCCGTTTAACAGTCGGTATTCCTCCATATCGATCAGGTCAAATCGGAAGTGCAGATTTTTATCGGACAGAAACGGCCGGATTCTGTATAGTTCCACAAATGCCTGATACGGATTTCCGCGTTTTGGCGACTTCCGCTTTGGCGATGTTTCTCCGCTTGTCTCGTCGATCCAGCTCAACCACTTGATATGAGGAATCGGGTATACAATCGTAACCTCATACATCGGCAGAAACGCCGACAGTTTTCTGCGCATCGCGTCGAATGAACGCGTCTGTATCTCAATAATCTCGCTGCCGGTATATATATCGGCTACAAAACCCTCCACCGGTATTTCGTGCATATCCGTATCCGGCGCATAATAATTTTTTAACACGGCATGCACCGTTTTTTCTGAGAGCGTCCCAATACCATGACGCGTACGGTCCAGACCGATAATCCTGTTTTTTGCCTGTTCAAAAAGCGCTTCGTTTACACACATAGGAAACCGACCCGCATGTTAGTCTGAAACATGCTTTCTGTTTTTTAAAATATCAAAACAATCAAAAGTCGCAAAATAGTCGTCAGGCGTCTCCGCACGCCGGATCAGCTGTGTACTCCCGTCCTCTTTTAACAGAACTTCCGCGGAACGAAGTCTGCCATTATAATTATAGCCCATCGAAAACCCATGTGCTCCCGTATCATGAATCACAAGCAGATCTCCTTTACTGATTTCCGGCAGCATTCGGTCCACCGCAAATTTATCGTTATTTTCACACAGCGATCCCACAACGTCATATTTCCTGTCGCACGGCGCATCCTCTTTCCCCATTACCGTGATATGATGATATGAGCCGTACATCGCCGGACGCATCAGGTTCGCAGCGCACGCATCCACGCCGATATATTC
The DNA here is from genome assembly GCA_947088675.1 of uncultured Roseburia sp. Classification (GTDB taxonomy): domain Bacteria; phylum Bacillota; class Clostridia; order Lachnospirales; family Lachnospiraceae; genus Roseburia. The sequence goes on along the minus strand of CAMUHN010000105.1, from coordinate 2,841 downwards.
TTTATACGTATGTTTTTCGTGGATGGCTGTTGTCACAAGACAGCCATATGGACCCAACATAAAACGCCCCATTTCCGTATAGATTGCAACATTCGAAAGACCGTTCGGAATCAGAATCTCATCAAATGCTTCTTTTACGCCTGCGCCGATCGCCGCGATATCATTCGGTGTCTGCTCCGGACTGTAAGCAATCCCGACACCGCCGGACAAATTAATAAATCGGATGTCACATCCCGTTTTTTCCTTTAATTCAACAACCAGTTCAAACAACTGCCTTGCCAGCTTCGGATAATATTCGTTTGTCACCGTATTGCTCGCAAGAAACGCATGTACGCCAAAATATCTGGCGCCTCTTTCTTTTAAAATGCGAAACCCTTCTATCATTTGATCATGTGTAAACCCGTATTTGGAATCGCCAGGATTGTCCATAATCCCGTTGCTCAACTGAAAAACGCCGCCCGGATTATAACGGCAGCTGATCGTCTCCGGTATTTTTCCGATTGTCTGCTCCAGAAAATCAATATGTGTAAAATCATCCAGATTGATGATTGCGCCAAGCCGGTCGGCAAATGCAAACTCCTCCGCCGGCGTATCGTTTGAGGAAAACATGATATGCTCCCCGCCAAATCCTACGGCATCCGCCAGCATCAGTTCAGTCAGAGAAGAACAGTCGCATCCGCAGTCATATTCTTTTAATATAGAAAGAATAAACGGATTTGGTGTTGCCTTAACTGCAAAATATTCGCGGAATCCCTTATTCCATGAAAATGCATCTTTGACTGCTCTGGCATTTTCGCGGATTCCCTTTTCATCATAGAGGTGGAACGGCGTCGGATACTGTTTTACCATTTCCTCCAACTGTGCTTTTGTTACAAACGGAACCTTTTTCTTTTTGTTTTCCATTTTTTCTCTTCCCTCTTTCTTAATTTTGTGTTATAATAAAAATATAAATGCCATTTGGAAAGGTGATTACCAATGAGTCTGACAATGATAAATCATATTGACTACGCGCTGGCAGAGACTATTACGGCACAGGCCGCCGCGCGCGCCGAAGCGGCCAGACAGGCAAGAGAAGCGGCGGAGGCACAGGCACAGAGTGCAAATTTTTCTTCCGTTTTAGGCAATGCCGCCAGCCAGTACTCCGCTTCACAGAATACTTCTTCTTCCGTCGCTTGTCCAGTCGATTTGGAAAGTATTTTCACGGAGGCTGCCAATACATATAATGTCTCGGCCCAACTGTTAAAATGTATCGCCAAAACCGAATCTAATTTTAACACAAATGCGGTCAGCAGTAAAGGTGCAGTCGGCATAATGCAGTTAATGCCTCAGACCGCCGCTTCTCTGGGCGTGACAAACTCCTACGATGCAAGGGAAAATATTATGGGCGGCGCAAACCTGATCTCACAGCTTCTGACCAAATATCAGGGTAATATTTCGCTTGCGCTTGCCGCATACAACGCCGGCAGCGGCAGCGTGGATTCATACGGCGGCATCCCTCCCTATACAGAAACACAAAATTATGTACAGAAAGTTCTCTCGTATATGGGAACGGATATTACAATTCCTGCAGCTGATCATACGGGCTCTGCCGCAGCTTCCACAGAGAGCAGCGCTTCTGCAGAACAATCATCCGCAACATCGACTCCTGTTTCTGCTTCCGCAAAAACAGAAGAAACAGCTTCTGCCCGCTCCGGAAAAATCACTGTGACTGTGGTAAACGGCAATGTTCTCGATCAGTTACAGACAAAATCCAACCGGTCAGAGGCGACTCCGTTATCCGATACATCGGAGGAAACCGGAAGTTCTCCTCTCTCCCCGCTGACCGAAGAAGACCGTGAAGAAGTCGGCGCTGCCCTTAAGGCTTTTCTTGCTTCCAGAAATATCAGTCTTGAAAAATTACAGAATCTGATTCAGACAATGGAAACGCAGCAACAGGAATAAAACATAAAACGATAGTAAAGAGAGCCGGAATATCCCAAAAGGATATTCCGGCTCTTTGTTTGGAACTGTCCATTTCCCGACAGCCCCCTGATACCTGACATGGCAATCTGCTTTTAAAAACTTTTGGCAATTTTTTCTGTGCTGTATGTGATTAATTGATGCTTAAACCGGCGCTTGCATATCCTGCAACTGTATTGATCAAAGTCAGGCCGCTTGCCGATGCGAAAAATACCAGCATTAGCCTTGTTTGCGCCGTTACCGGAATATTCAGTCCTGTCAGAGCGCCATTCAGCAATGTCCCAACCGATATAATTCCGGTAAGTGTCGGTGTCAGGCTAATCAGTGTTCCAGCAATCGGCGCAAAAATATTGTTTGGCGCTGTCGACTGATATATCTGAGCATTTACCGTAATATTGGAACCTACCAATGAAAGTGCGGCTGTTGTACTAAAGAATGCACTGAATGAAGTAATGATACCGGCACGCGGAACCTGGAATGCAAAGTTTGAAAGTGTACCGCTTGCGTTCGTGATATCAATTGTGGAGCCTAACAGCGTCAACCCCTGCGCACTGCTGCCAAATCCGACAAAGGCAGGAAGTCCCGCAAGGCCTCCGGCGATTGTCGTCAGTGAGATTGGAACTCCTGATGCGAACGGAATGATTGCTCCAGTGCCTGCAATACCTGTCGCTCCTGTCGCTCCCGTCGCCCCGTCTGCTCCTGTTGCTCCTGTCGCCCCGTCTGCTCCTGTTGCTCCTGTCGCTCCCGTTGCTCCTGTCGCCCCGTCTGCTCCTGTTGCTCCTGTCGCTCCTGTTGCTCCTGTCGCCCCGTCTGCTCCCGTTGCTCCTGTGAAGTGGTAAACTAAAATTAGACACGGAGGGGGTAGAAATTTGACTGGAAAAA
>CAMUHN010000104.1 GCA_947088675.1 uncultured Roseburia sp. | reverse complement strand
TATACCGACATATAAGAACTTCTAAAGAGATAATCTAAATTCACCATAAATTTTAATCCAAAATTTATTATCTTCACAACGTACATAACCTGCATCTTCTACTAAAATCCTAAATAGTTCTGGCTCGTAATACCCTTGCAATATTGTTAAATCTCTTTTTCCATGGATAAACTCTGTAAATGGTTGTGAACCGATTATCCGCCCTTCTCCATCTAAACACATAAGAGTCAACCTGAGATTATTTTTCCTGTATATTATTTCTGGCATATCCACCAGCTCCCTTTTTCAAAAATATATAGGAAAATACAGCCTTTTCCTAATAATAAGTATACCAGAAAAAGGCTGCCCCCACAATCTGAACACGCTCAAAAATTGTCGAAATCCGACTGCGTAGCCAATTCCACATACGCCTCCCAACACCCATCATTCCGGCTCTCCACAATATCATTCACCATCCTGATAGTAAGCAGATTCAGATCCCGGATAGAAAGCCCCAGCGGCACGCACCGGAGCAGGAACAGCGGCGTTGTCATTGGCCGGTCTGTTGGGCGAAGTTTTTTAGCCTTTGCATCCGTCCTCACATTCAGCCCCCACAGCTCGATCAGCTTCGGCAGTACCTGGTAAATGGAAAATGTCCCGAACTCATCCAGGCATTCCTCCGGCGTATCCGGAATCGGCCCGTCCGCGTGCTTCGCCATCACATAACAGCAAAAGCACAAAGCCTCCATCGTCATTTTTTATATCCCGTTTTGAATTATAAATAGCATTCAGACATTTTGCGATTTGCCTTACCTCTTCAATAACTTCTAACGGTATATTGTACCTTTCCCTCAGATACAGTTCCGTCACCTGCTTTTCATTCCATACTTTTGCTGTCATATCTTCAACTCCCTCCTTTATCAAATTTTTCACTCCTGCAATAGCGGTCATATCATCCCCTTACATTCATCCTACTGATACTCAGAACCTCCTTATTCCACAGCACGCAAAAAAATCCCCTGCTGCTTTTTATATAAAGTAACAGAGGATTTCTCTTTATCAATACTTATACCTTATTGGGCATTAGTAGTCCAATAAGTGTAAATAATCAAGCTATTGTGACATCAGCACCCAGTGTATCACTTGCTGTTAATCGCCGCCTGTGCTGCAGCAAGTCTTGCGATCGGAACTCTGAACGGAGAGCAGGAAACATAATCCAGTCCAATCTTATGGCAGAACTCAACTGAAGACGGGTCGCCGCCATGCTCACCGCAGATACCGATATGAAGCTTCGGATTTACCGGTTTGCCAAGCTTGATTGCTGTCTCCATCAGTTTGCCAACGCCTGTCTGATCCAGTTTTGCAAACGGATCGTTCTCAAAAATCTTTGTGTCATAATATGCGTTTAAGAACTTGCCTGCATCATCACGTGAGAAACCGAATGTCATCTGTGTCAGATCGTTTGTACCAAAGCAGAAGAAGTCAGCCTCTGTCGCAATTTCATCGGCAGTAAGAGCAGCTCTTGGAATTTCAATCATCGTACCTACTTCGTATTCCAGAGAAATGCCTGCAGCAGCGATTTCTGCATCTGCAGTTTCAACAACAACTTTCTTTACAAATTTCAGCTCTTTGATCTCGCAGATCAACGGAATCATAATTTCCGGTTTCACCGTCCAGTCGGAATGTGCTTTCTGAACGTTGATAGCAGCACGAATCACAGCTTTTGTCTGCATTTTTGCAATTTCCGGATACGTCACAGCAAGACGGCATCCTCTGTGTCCCATCATCGGGTTAAATTCGTGCAGAGAATCAATCAGAGTCTTGATGTCTTCCACAGACTTGCCCTGTGCGTCTGCCAGTTTCTTAATATCTTCTTCCTCAGTCGGAACAAATTCATGAAGAGGCGGATCCAGGAAGCGGATTGTAACAGGGTTCCCTTCCAGAGCCTCGTATAATTTTTCAAAATCACCCTGCTGGTACGGTAAGATTTTATCCAGAGCAGCTTCTCTTTCTTCCACAGTATCTGCACAGATCATCTCACGGAATGCAGCAATTCTGTCTTCCTCGAAGAACATATGCTCTGTACGGCAAAGACCGATCCCCTCTGCGCCAAGTTCACGCGCTTTTTTTGCGTCTGCCGGTGTGTCTGCATTTGTACGAACTTTGAGCGTTCTGTATTTGTCAGCCCAGGCCATAACACGTCCAAACTCGCCGGCGATTGTGGCATCGACAGTTGCAATCTGACCATCGTAAATATTACCGGTTGTACCGTCAATAGAGATATAATCTCCTTCATGGTACTCTTTACCGGCGAGGGTAAATTTCTTGTTTGCCTCATCCATTGCGATATCGCCGCATCCGGAAACACAGCAGGTACCCATACCGCGCGCAACAACGGCTGCATGCGATGTCATACCGCCCCGAACCGTCAGGATACCCTGGGAAGCTTTCATACCGGTAATATCTTCCGGCGATGTCTCAAGACGCACAAGAACAACTTTTTCACCCCTTGCAGCCCAGCTTTCTGCGTCTTCTGCAGAAAATACAATTTTGCCGCATGCAGCTCCGGGAGAAGCGCCAAGGCCTTTTCCTGCCGGTGTGGCAGCTTTTAATGCCGCCGCGTCAAACTGCGGGTGAAGCAGTGTGTCGAGGTTTCGCGGATCAATCATGGCGACAGCCTCTTCCTCGCTGCGCATTCCCTCGTCTACCAGGTCACATGCAATTTTAAGCGCTGCCTGTGCCGTTCTCTTGCCGTTACGTGTCTGCAGCATATAGAGCTTGCCGTGTTCTACCGTAAACTCCATATCCTGCATATCTCTGTAGTGATTCTCCAGTGTATTGCAAACCTCTTTGAACTGTTCGAATGCTTCCGGGAACTTGTCCGCCATCTCTGTAATCTTCATCGGTGTGCGGACACCGGCAACCACATCCTCGCCCTGCGCGTTGGTGAGGAACTCGCCGAACAGACCTTTTGCGCCTGTTGCCGGATCTCTTGTAAAGGCAACTCCGGTACCGCAGTCGTCACCCATATTTCCAAACGCCATACTCTGTACGTTTACGGCCGTACCCCAGGAATACGGGATATCGTTGTCACGGCGATAAACATTGGCGCGCGGGTTGTCCCAGGAACGGAAGACAGCCTTGATCGCTCCCATTAACTGCTCTTTCGGATCATCCGGGAAATCGCTGCCGATTTTCTGCTTATACTCTGCTTTAAACTGGTTTGCCAGTTCTTTTAAATCATCCGCAGTAAGCTCGACATCCTGTTTTACGCCTCTGTCAGCTTTCATTTTATCAATCAGTTCTTCGAAATATTTCTTTCCGACTTCCATCACGACATCCGAATACATCTGGATGAAACGTCTGTAGCAGTCCCAAGCCCAGCGTGCATTGCCCGATTTTTCTGCAATGACACCGACAACATCTTCATTTAAACCAAGGTTCAAAATGGTATCCATCATACCCGGCATGGATGCTCTTGCACCGGAACGAACGGAAACAAGGAGCGGATTCTCCTTATCACCAAATTTTTTCCCTGTGATACCTTCCATTTTAACAATATACTCGTTAATCTGTCCCTGAATTTCCTCGTTGATTTCACGGCCGTCTTCATAGTACTGCGTACATGCTTCCGTTGTGATGGTAAATCCCTGCGGAACAGGCAGACCAATATTTGTCATCTCAGCAAGGTTAGCGCCCTTACCGCCGAGAAGTTCACGCATATCGGCATTTCCCTCTGTGAACAAATAGACCCATTTTTTAGCCATTTATATCTATCCTCCTATATAATTATAAATGTGTATCAAAGCGCACACAATTATAATACCACATTTTTCCTAAATATCAACTAATATTTTCCATGAAAATGTCAAATTCAGATAACTTTTCACAGATTTTTCTGTAAATTATTCTGGTTTTTCCATTCAGGGGTTCACAGATGCAGCCCGAAAAATTTTCTGTACATCGTCGTATTTTCCACAGGTCATTTTGTTTTCCGGACATCTGCCCATCGTATAGCAGCTTGGTCCAAACTGATTGAAAAGAAGCGGGGAGACATTCCTTAATTCGTTCAGCATGTTCACTGCGATTGCGCGCGTTTCCCACTGCGTCCGATTGCAGGTGCGCAGACTGAGAAAAGTACGCAGTTCCCGCCCGTTCATTGTGGTTGTGATATCCAGCACATTTCCGCTTAAATAGAGATAGGAAATTTCGTATTTATTCAGGCCGCTCGTATGCAGAATGTCATAGAGTTGTTTTGTTCTGGAATAGGCGTCCTGGTATCTCTGCAAAAGAGCGCGCTCTGACTTAATTGTAGTTGGAATCATATAGCGTTCACATTTGCAGACATCCGCAAACGGGGGAATGATAATCGACTGCATCCTGTGTCTGGTAAAGTGCGTAATGGCGGCCAAAGTGATACTGTTGATACGAAACGTAAAATAAATCTGTTCCAATTCTCTGGGGCGGCGGCTTGCCAAAACCAGTTCAATTGTTCGCTCCAGATTCGCATTGTCTTTCAACAGAGCGTCGATTTTTGCGGTTGGGAGGTTGGTGTATCCGATCAGAGCAGCTCTTGCGACAACATATGCGGGATGATCCGTATAATTCAGTAGTTCCACCGAACGGTCCGAATTATGTTCTGCCGGATGCAGATCATCAATGTCGGTAAAATGGAGCAGAGCATCAAGTTTTTCATATGCAGTGTCGCTGCCGCTTTCAATTGCGGACAAATCGTTAAAAATAAACGGACACAGTTCGGCTGCCTGATGTAATAAATCTCTGCCCAAAGCGTTTAATTCGGAGTGTTTTCTGCCTCTTCCGTAAATCATCGAGTAGAGAATATTGCACAATTCCCTTGCATTGACAGTACAATAAAAATTACTCCGATAGCAATAGGGCAGCAGAAAACGGGCGTCTTCTTTTGGGATACCCTGTTGTACAAAGTCCTCATATTCCTTAAAAAGAAACGTCATATGTTCCTGATAAAGTTTCTGAAGATCATTTGCGTTTTTTAAGGGAGTGCCATTTTCATTAATAAAGGAAGGAATTTGAAACCCCATATTGCTGAAGTCGACATAACGTCTTGACTTTACAGTAAAAGAAGCGAGACGAAATTCCAGCATAAACTGTTCTACATATGCAGACACATTGACAAAAGCCAGATTGAAACTGATATGTTCTATAACAGTTTTATGTCCGGATGCAAGAACTTTTTTGATTAACGACTGATTTTTGCCAGAATCTGTTGCCTGTTCAAAAATAGACAGAGAATCGCCTGCGGTAGTAGAAATGCGGGCGCCCGATGAAGTAATGCGGTCCGGTTCATTTGTGTATCCGATAATTTTAACTTTACTGTTCATAAATTTGCTCCATTCAAAAATAGTGATAGAAAGATTACCATAGAATCTATCATGGTTTATTTTGATTGTCAAGGAGAATGGGAGAGAGGGCCTTTTTAGTTGACATGCACGTGATTTGTGATAAAGTAAAAACAGTCTGATGAAAAAACGGTCTGATGAAGAGAACAGCGCAGAGCGAGCAGCAGCTGATAGGGAGGAAGAAATATGGCAAAGGGAAAAACAACCGTCTATTTTTGCCAGTCCTGCGGATACGAATCCGCAAAATGGATGGGGCAGTGCCCGGGATGCAAAGAATGGAACACTTTTGTAGAAGAAATTGTAGATAAGAAATTAGTCAGAAAGTCGGGAGCGCCGGAAAAAAAGGAGATAAAGATTCTTCCGATTTCCGCAATCGAAACGGCGGAGGATGAGCGTATTTCTACACAGATTGCCGAGCTCGACCGGGTACTTGGAGGCGGGATTGTCAGAGGTTCTCTGGTACTCGTCGGAGGAGACCCGGGAATCGGAAAGTCAACGCTTCTGTTGCAGGTATGCAGATATCTTTCACAGCGTAAGATCAGTGTTCTGTATATTTCAGGGGAGGAGTCGCTGCAGCAGATTAAGATCCGTGCGGAGCGCATCGGGACATTCGGGGATTCTTTGAATTTGCTTTGTGAAACGAATCTTGAGACAATACAGAGCGTGATTGCAAAAAAAAAGCCGGAAATTGTAGTGATCGATTCCATACAGACCATGTATCATGAGCAGGTATCTTCCGCGCCGGGCAGTGTGTCGCAGGTGCGTGAATCGACGGCCGTATTTATGCAGATTGCAAAAGGAATGGGAATCAGCATCTTTATCGTCGGGCATGTGACAAAAGAAGGGGTTGTTGCCGGGCCGCGCGTATTAGAGCATATGGTAGATACCGTATTGTATTTTGAGGGGGATCGTTATGCCTCTTATCGAATTTTGCGCGGTGTAAAAAATCGTTTCGGCTCCACAAACGAAATTGGCGTATTCGAGATGCGACAGGAGGGATTGACGGAAGTCGCAAATCCTTCCGAATATATGTTAAACGGAAAACCAAAAGGAGCGTCCGGGTCGGTTGTTGCATGCTCTATGGAAGGAACACGGCCTATTCTGCTCGAAGTGCAGGCGCTTGTCTGTCACAGTAATTTTGGAAATCCGAGAAGAACAGCTGCGGGAACTGATTTTAACAGAGTGAATCTGCTTATGGCAGTCATTGAAAAGCGCCTGGGATTACAGCTTGGCAATTGTGATGCATATGTAAATATTGCCGGCGGTATTCGTATGAATGAGCCGGCGATTGATCTTGGCATCGTGCTCTCCATAATATCCAGCTATAAAGACAGGCCGATTGACGAAAAGACGATCTGTTTCGGTGAAGTAGGCTTAAGCGGGGAAGTGCGCGCTGTCAGCATGGCGAAACAGCGTGTCAGTGAGGCAAAAAAATTGGGATTTGAGCAATGTATTTTGCCGGAAGTGTCAAAAGCGTCCATGGATCCTGTTTCCGGAATACGACTGATTGGAGTAGCCACAATCAGGGATGCGCTCGATGTCATATAAATAAAATTGCAAAAAAACAAAAAAAATGATAAGTTTTAGAATGAAATTCGACAAGAGGTTATAAACCTCTGCCGAATTTCT
>CAMUHN010000103.1 GCA_947088675.1 uncultured Roseburia sp. | reverse complement strand
GTGTTTGATCAGATAATACAAAAAGACGACACCTGGGCAAAAATGATCAAAGAAGCGATCGTGCAGGTGAAAACCCCTTATGTCAGTCTGTGGATGGACGACTATCTGCTGTGTGACTATGTAAAGAATCAGGATATTGAGCGATATCTGGAAACAGCCGTCAAATACCATGCCGCAAATATGCGGTTAATCGAGTCTCCGGTTTGCAAAGAAAGATGGAAAAATCATAAGGATCTTGGTTTTTATCAGCCGGGGACAGCCTACTCCCTGTCTACGCAGCCCGGAATCTGGGACAGCCGTTTTTTGTTGGAGATTATTGACGATCAATGGAGCGCGTGGGATTTTGAACGGATTGCTTCTCTGGAAAAGAGAAATTGGAAACAGCCGCTGTTAGTTGCACTGGACTATATGTTTCCTTATGAAGAGGGCGTGCGTAAAGGGAAGTGGATGCTGCAGGGTGCAAAACTCTGTAAGATCAATGGGATACATCCCGATACATCAGTCCGCCCGATTATGTCCAACTGGGAAATGGCAAAAATATATCTGAAAGGAGCCATTCTGGACTGGAATGCGACACTTATTGTCCGGCTGCAGAACCTGTTAAATTTTCGGCATTGATGAAACAAAAAGGAAAGACATATGAAAAAGTTAGAAGTAATTGTACCCTGTTACAATGAAGAAGAAAGCATTGTGTTATTTGAGAAACGAATGGAAGAGATTTTTTGCCTGCTTCCTGAATATCAGTGCTCCATTCTCTATGTAAATGACGGCAGTAAAGATGATACCTGTCAGATCATAAAAAAATCTTCCGCAGAAAAAGACTATGTGAATTATATTTCTTTTGCGCGGAATTTTGGCAAAGAAGCGGCAATGTTTGCCGGACTCTCCCATTCGGCCGGTGATTTTGTCGTTGTCATGGATGCGGATCTGCAGCATCCGCCGGAGCTGATTCCACAGATGCTTGATGGGATCAAAGAAGGATATGACTGCTGCATGGCCAGAAGGACAAACCGCAAGGGAGAAAAAATCATACGTCAGAAGTTATCAAGGATGTTTTACCGGCTTATGAATCGGATTACTTCTGTGGAAATGCTTCAGGGAAGTACGGATTACTGTCTGATGACAAGACAAATGGCAGATGCTGTATTATCTTTACATGAAAGGGAGCGGTTTACAAAAGGCATCTTTAACTGGGTAGGGTTTCAAAAAAAATATATTGAGTATGAAAATAAAGAACGTATTGCAGGAGAATCGAAATGGTCGTTCGGAACTTTATTTCGATATGCGATCAGCGGCATCACCGCATTTTCCGTTACGCCGCTTCACTTGGCCAGTGCAATTGGAATTATTGTCATGTTGGCTGCTTTTCTTTATGCATTATATATTTTCGTGACAACTTTATTCCTGGATACGGCAAGAACGGGTTTTGCATCCATTATCATTATTCTGCTGTTTCTTGGCGGAATGATTATTCTTCTGCTTGGAGTGATTGGAGAATACCTTTCGAAAATCTATATTGAAGTAAAACAGCGGCCTGTTTACATTATCAAAGATACCAGTTTAAAAGCGAAAGACGGGGAATAAACAAATGAATCGTACGACATTTTTCTTTATAGGAACGGAAGCAGAATTAATTAAAGTTTTTCCTGTGATGATTGAATGCAGAAAAAGGGGATTGACCGTTTATATCATAGCGTCAGGACAAAATTCGATTGCGGACAGTCGTATTATGCAAACAATTGATTTTCATGTGGACCTGGAATTGAGCAGGGAAAGCGAAATCAAAAAAAGTGCGCCTGGGTTAGCCAGATGGTTTCTATATACATATCATAAGGCAGAAAATATGATACGCAGTCGCTTTTGCGATATTGATTTCACCAAAGCTTTTTTACTTGTTCATGGAGATACAGTATCTACTTTGATGGGTGCGTCAATCGGGAAAAAAATGGGAATGAACGTTTGTCATATTGAGGCCGGACTGCGGTCGCATCATTTGTTAAATCCATTTCCGGAGGAAATAGACAGGCTGCTGACCAGCAGGATAGCAAGACTGCATTTTGCGCCTGGTGATACGCCGTTTAAAAACCTGAAGAATGCAAAGGGAACAGTAATCAATACACAGCAGAACACGCTTTTGGATAGTTTAAAGTTTTCTGCAAAGATACCTGTGAAAAGTAATATTACCAAAATTCTCAGCATGGATTATTTTGTTTTTGTTATGCACAGACAGGAAAATCTTATAAACAGGACATTTGTGTGTGACGTTGTAAGGGAAATTGTGCATGCGGCCCGAAAACGTAAGTGCGTGATTATTCTTCATAAAATAACAGGAAATGCTTTTGTAAAATATCATTTAATAGATGATTTAAGGAACAATAAAAATATTATTTTACAGCCGCGAGTTGACTATTTTGATTTTATGAAGCTGCTGCAAAATTCCGCATATGTAATTACAGACGGCGGGAGTAATCAGGAAGAATTATTTTACATGAATAAGCCGTGCCTGATTCTTCGCAAAACAACGGAACGCACGGAGGGACTTGGTATCAATGCAAGGTTGTTTAATGGTAAAATTTCAGACATCAGAAGATTCATGCATACTGTTGCAACCGCATCATCCGGCGAATCGTTTTTTCATAAAGGCGAGCCCTCTCGTATTATAGTTGACGCTCTGTTAAGGCAATAGATGCCCGCCATTAAATTTCAGAGTGTTTCTTTTTTTACGAGTTTTTATAAAGAATGGAGGAACTGAAATTGACACAGCCTTTTTTTTCAATTGTTATAGCCGCCTACAATTCGGAACGCACAATTGGCTATACCTTAAAATCCATCAAAAATCAGTCTATTTCACAGAATGAAGTGGAAATACTTGTTGTGGATGGCGGTTCCACGGATTCCACAAAAAAAATTGCGAAAAAATACGGCGCCAGAATTTACGATAATCCCAAACGTTTACCGGAATATGCCAAAGCAATCGGCGCTCGTTATGCTTTGGGACATTTTTTAATTCGAATGGATTCAGATGAGGAGTTTTCATATCGTACACAACTTCAAAATAAAATGGATTTTTTAAATAGACATCCCGAAATAAAAGTTTTGATTCCAAATAGATATTCCGGAGGAAGAAAGAACATTTGCGGAATATCGTCAGAATATATGAATATTTTCGGCGATCCTTTTTCCTATTTTATTTATCACACAAAAATGGATAAATATACGACTTATCAAAAAAACATAATAAAAAAAGAAGGTAAGTGCGCCATTATGGAATTTGGGAAAGACGATATCTTTCCATTGGCGGACAGCGCCACATCTGCGCTGTCTCTGGATTATATGAGAGAAAAATATTCAGATCTTTATGATACAGTTGAGTTTACCTGTGGGGCGTATGACAGGATATTGTCAGATACAAAGTTATGCGGCTGCATCAATGGAGATAATATCAGACATAATTGCAGTTCCTCGTTTCGAGTGTATCTGTCAAAGCTGAAGTTTCGTGTTATTAACAATATTTTTTATAAAAATGAAAGCGGATTTTCTGCCAAAGAAAGTATTTGTAATAAATTAAAGTACAGGAAATTTTTATTCTGTTTATACGCGTTATTTTTTCCTCTGCCGGTTATAGACAGCGTTCGTCTGTCCATCGTTTATAGAAATCCCACTTTTTTGCTGCACTTTATCTATTTATATTACGTATGCTTCCAGATCGCAGCGTTGGGATTGCTTAAAATCAGAGGCGGTAAATGTAAAAATGACAGTTATGGTAAATAGACAATAAATATAGAAAAGAGTTGCTCTATGATGATAGCAAGATTAAAGGCATATAGAAAAAATCCGTCTGTTCAATATACCCTGATGTCAATTGCTGCTTCAGGAATTAATTTTTTGACGCTGATTATATGGGGAAGAGTATTTTCGGTTGAAGATTACGGAAGTATCACAACGCTTCAGGCATTTCTTTCTAATATAGCTGTGTTTGTAACTCCTTTGCAAATTATGTTATGTAAAGCAATGGCAATGCATACAACGGAAAAAGATAAGATCGTTACAGATTTATTGCATATTATGTTTATGATCTATCTGGCTGAGTTATTTTTCATGATTGCGACTGCGCGGATGTTGATCAATTATTTGCATTTTGCCGGAGGCATAGAGATTTTTCTTTTTGGAAGTCTTGTTTTTTTGAATAACAGTTATATTGTCTTAAATGGTATTGTACAGGGAAAACAGGATTTTATATTACTTGGCCGGACAAATCTGGTTCTCTATGTATTGAAAATGTTATTGAGCACATCATCCGGTCTCCATTTTTCCGGTCCTTTAGCTGTCATGTTCGGTTTTGCTGCCGCTGAATGCTTATGTATTATTTTGATTATCAGGAAATACAAAGATATATTCAGGCAGCTCTTTTCTTCTCATAAATTTCGGATAGATCTGTCCGTTTTAAAAAATTATTTCTGGATGTTTGTATTGTATATGATTGTTTCGCTTTATATGAACAATGGTGATCTTCTGTTGGGCAATCTATACTGCAGCCAGGAGGAAATCGGGTTCTATTCTGTGGCAATCAGTCTGTCTAAAATCAGTATATTTTTTATTGCGACGCCTGTGGCAACAATTTTGCTGCCTAAGATTGCCGCGGTTCAAAACAATGAAAAATACCGAAAGAAGATGCTGTTTGTTTCAGAAACAGTCACACTGATTATTTCTGTCTCTTATGGAATTTGTTATTGTCTGCTGGGACAATGGGGGATCTGTCTGCTATATGGCGAATCATATCGAAATGCAGCTAAATACCTGCTGCCGTGTATGCTTTTTTCCATTGTGCTTGGGATTTTTTGGGTATTTTATCAATATGTTATGGCCATAGACCTGATAAAAATATTTACAATCGCTACGGCTGCAATCGGATTATCAATGATCGCATTCATTTTATTTTCAAAGGCAGGACTGTCGCTCATCCCTGTTATAATGGCAGCGGCCATGCTGGTCACTATGGTGACTATAATATTATATCAATTATTGAAAGAAAAATTGAATGGAACAATATCTCCATGATACAAGTCAGTGTATTTGCAAATAAACCTTCTGGATGACCGAGTATATTTACAATACGGTAAATATATTCGGTTCTATTTAATTCTAAACAATAACATTGTAAATACGGAAATGATTTGTTAGAATATCACATAGAGAAACCGTAAAAGCAGGATACTGTCAGGAGGGATATATGGCACGCACGGTAGGGCTTGGCATACAGAGCTTTGATAAAATCATAGAAAACGACTGTTTCTATATCGACAAGACAGACTTTATCCGGGAATGGTGGGAACGAAAAGACGACGTTACGCTGATCACACGCCCCCGCCGTTTTGGAAAAACGCTGAACATGAGCATGACGGAGCAGTTTTTCTCCAACCGGTATGCAGGGCGGGGCGACCTGTTTTTTGGGCTTTCCATCTGGCGGGAGGAAAAATACCGCGCGCTGCAGGGGACGTACCCGGTGATCAGCCTCTCTTTTGCGGATATCAAGGAGACAAATTTTGCGGATGCAAGAAGAAAAATCTGCCAGAAGCTTGCCAGTGAATTTTTACGCCGCCGGTATTTGCTGGACGGAACTGTATTAAGCGGTGCCGAAAAAGAAATCTTTTTGCAAAAATCGGCGGATATGGATGACGTAAGTGCAGCAATGGCGCTAAACCAGCTGTCAGAATACCTTTGGCGCCACGATCAGAAAAAAGTAATTATCTTTCTGGACGAGTACGATACCCCGATGCAGGAATCATATGTCAACGGCTACTGGGAGGAGCTGACCGCTTTTATGAGGAGTTTTTTCAACTCCTCCTTTAAGACAAACCCGTGGATGGACCGTGCCATTCTGACGGGAATCACACGAATCAGCAAAGAATCCATCTTTTCGGATCTGAACAATCTGAAGGTTGTCACCACAACCTCCGACGAATATGCGTCCTGTTTTGGCTTTACCGAGGAGGAAGTTTTTGCGGCCATGGATGAATATGGCCTGTGCGAAAAGGAGCTGGTCAAGAGCTGGTATGACGGCTTTATCTTCGGCCGGCAGAAAGAGATCTATAACCCGTGGTCTGTGATCAATTATCTGGATACCGGAAAAATCGCGCCGTACTGGGCAAACACAAGTTCCAACAGCCTTGCCGGGAAACTGATCCGGGAGGGGAGTCCTGATGTAAAAACAGTCATGGAAGACCTTCTGCAGGGGAAAACTTACCATACAGTAATCGATGAGCAGATCGTATTCAGTCAGCTTGATTATAAAACGAGCGCCATATGGAGCCTGCTGCTGGCCACAGGTTATCTGCGGCCGGAATACTTTACATTTAATGAAAAAAAAGGAAAGGCGGAATATGGTCTGAAACTGACAAATAAAGAAGTTCATACCATGTTTGAACAGATGATTGAGGACTGGTTTTCAGAATATACACCGGCCTACAACTACTTTATCAAAGCGCTGCTTCGCGGAGACCGGAAGGCAATGAACCATTATATGAACCGCGTTGCGCTCGCAACATTCAGCTATTTTGACACCGGGAAAAACCCGTCCGCAGAGACGGAGCCGGAGCGCTTCTACCATGGTTTTGTGCTTGGGCTTATGGTGGATCTTGCCGACCGCTATATGCTGACCTCCAACCGGGAAAGCGGCTTTGGCCGGTATGACGTCATGCTGGAACCGCGCGGCAAAACGGACGACGCCATCCTGATTGAATTTAAGGTACATGATCCGGACGACGAAAAAACGCTTGCAGATACTGCAGAGGCGGCGCTAAAGCAGATTGAGGAAAAGAAATATGCAGCGATACTGGAAGAAAAGGGAATCGCAGCGGAAAAGATAAAAAAATACGGCTTTGCCTTTGAGGGGAAAAAAGTCTGGATCAGCTGAAAAGAATACCAAAACCACAGGAGGGATATATGGCGCGAACGGTAGGGCTTGGCATACAGAGCTTTGATAAAATCATAGAAAACGACTGTTTCT
>CAMUHN010000102.1 GCA_947088675.1 uncultured Roseburia sp. | reverse complement strand
AGTTTAGCGTATTGGCTGACATGCTGCGAGAATGGGCATCGGAGTTGGACGTTATATCGGTAAACGCATTGGAAAAAAGCATAGCAACAACAGAATACCAATATATTGTTGCGGCGGGCGTTTTGGAATATAGCAGGGAACCGGCGAAAATGTTAAGCCTGTTACGCGAAAAATTAAAACCGGGCGGGAAACTGCTGCTGGGGGCGGATAACCGCTTGGGAATACGGTATTTTTGCGGTGACAGGGATCGGTTTACCGATCGTAATTTTGACGGCATAGAAAATTATGCAAGGCTGACGGCGGCGGACCGTGCGCAGATCATCGGGCGGGCCTATGCGAAAGCGGAGATCGCGGCGTTTTTACAGGAAGCGGGTTTTGAGCAATACCGTTTTTATTCCGTTTTTCCGGTATTGGAACGGCCGCAGGTGATCTATGCGGAAGGATATCTGCCACGGGAAAAACCGGATATCCGCATCGCGCCGCAGTATTATGAACCGTCTACCGTATTTCTGGAGGAAGCAAAACTTTATTCTACGCTCCTGCAAAACGGGTTGCTGCATGCCATGGCCAACGGCTATCTGATTGAATGTACGAAGGCGGGAACGCTTTCGGAGATTCATCAGGTGACGGTATCTATGGACAGGGGAAGACAGGACGCCTTTGCCACGATTCTTTACGGAAACGATACGGTGGTTAAAAAGGCTCTGTATCCGGAGGGAAGGGAAAAAGTCAGGCGCCTTGCCGAAAATATGGAAGATTTGCGAAGCCGCGGAATCGGCACGGTAGACGTCCGGTTGGAGCAAGACATATTGGTCATGCCCTGTATTCATGGAATTAACGTTACAGAGTATTTCAGGAATCTCATGAAACAGGATAAAGAATTGTTTCTTGGAGAATTGGACAGATTTTGGGAGTTAATTCAAAATTCCTCAGACCATGTGCCGTATGAGGAAGTGGACTGGGCGCATTTTGATCCGATGTGGGAGAAGCAAAAGGCGGACGATCCGAAAAAGGATCAATGGAAAAAGATTGCCTTTGGCACAAAAGAAGAGCAGGAAAATCTGGGCGTCATATTAAAGAGAGGCTATCTTGATCTGGTATCCCTGAACTGTTTTTATGCAGATGGAGAATTTGTGTTTTTTGATCAGGAGTTTTATGCGGAGGAGATCCCGGCAAAGGCGATTCTGATGCGGACGATCGACTTTCTATATGCGGAAAACAGGCAGATGGAGTCCTGTATACCGAGGCAGACGCTGCTGGAACGATACCATATGAGCGCTTATGAGGAGCTGTGGCTGGATTTTGCGAGAGTATTTCTGGAGAAACTGCGCAATGAAACAGAGCTTTTCGGATACCATCAGCAATGCAGGCCGACCATACAATCAATTAATGCAAACCGGCAAAGAGCAAATTATTCTGTGCGCGAGTATGAAAAACTGTTTCGTAATATTTTCAGAAAGACGCAGGGCAGACAGATCTATTTATTTGGGTCAGGCAATTTTGCAAAAATGTTTCTGTCGCAGTTTGGGGCGGATTATGAAATTGCAGGTATTTTTGACAACAATCAGGAACATTGGGGGAAGGAACTAAAAGGGATACCGATTTTATCGCCGAATAGGCTTGCTGACTTGCCAAAAGGCACTTATAAAATCATGATCTGCATTAAAAACTATGTGGCCGTCATGAAACAGCTTCAGGAGATGGGAATCGAAGATTATGCTGTCTATGACAGCAGTTTAGAATATCCAAGAGCGATACCGGCACGGCAGATGTCAAATATGCCCGCTGCTTTGGAGCATAAGAAATACCATGTGGGATACATGTCCGGCGTGTTTGACTTATTTCACATCGGCCATCTGAACATGTTTAAAAGGGCAAAGGAACAGTGCGATTATCTGATTGTCGGTGTGGTAAATGACGAGAGCGTGATTAAAAATAAGAAGACGATGCCTTATATTCCTTTTAAGGAACGGCTGGAGATTGTGCGCTCCTGCAGATATGTGGATGAGGCGGTGGAGATTCCGGCAGAGGACGCCTCATCTGACGAGGCGTACCGTAGATATCAGTTTGACGTACAGTTTGCGGGAAGCGATTATGCGGACTCTCCATGGTGGCAGGCGAAGCAGGAAGCGTTTCGGAGAATGGGATCTGATATCGTATTTTTTCCGTATACGGAATCAACCAGTTCCACAAAAATAAAGGCAATGATCGAAAAGGATCTGCAAAAATAGAGGCAATGACTTAAAAAGATCTGCAAAAATAAAGGTAAATGAGAAAGAGGGAACAAGAATGGCAAATTATAGTAGAATAGATACAATGGTTCGGGCAACCGTACTGAGTAAACCCGGGAAAATAGCGATTTGTCCGTTTGCGGAAGAGGGCATGATGGCAAAACAAATTCTGAATCAGCGGTATGGGATACAAGAGACATATTTGCTGGATAACCGTCTTGCCAAAATCAATCCGGCGATCAAAAGCGTAGAGGATTTAAAGCAGGAAGATACAGAAGATCTGGTCGTGCTTCTGATGATTACGAATAAAGAAATTAATCAGGTTCTGGAAAACCAGATTCACGATGTTGGAGCGCATATTGAAATACAAAATTATCTTCGGCCTGCATGGATGTTTGTTCCGGAGAGGAAAGAGTTCTTCCGCACGTTGAAACGCTGCCTGAAAATGGAATGTCCCGCGGAGAAAAAAGCATTTGTCAGACTGGGAAAGGAATATGACGGCGGTTATGTTCTTCTGGACGATTTTGAAAAGGATATGAAGGTATACAGCTTCGGCATTTGGAACGATGTCTCTTTCGACAGGGAACTGGCGGACAGAGGGCTTACGATTCATATGTACGACCATACGATTGCAGGGCTTCCTGAAACACATGAAAATTATCGTTTTCATAAAACGGGTATTTCTCATATTGACGAGCCGGAAAACAGTAAGCTGTCCATGGGGACCATTCTGGAACGGAATGGAGACCTTGGCAATCATCGCCTTATTCTGAAAATGGATGTGGAGGGCGCAGAGTGGAATTTTCTTGAAAAGACGCCTTCCGAGATTTTAAAGCAATTCCGGCAGATTACTTTTGAATTTCATCGGTTGACGGATATGGAAAGAGCTGATCAGATCATTGCATGTCTGAATAAACTGAACCTTACGCATCAGGCGGTATGGCTTCATGCCAATAATTTCGGACATGTGGAAAGAGCGGAGGATGGTCTGGAGATTCCGGCATATATTGAAATTACATATCTGAATAAGGCGGTCTATCAAACCAGAAACGGTAAATGCAATTTTCCTCTGGACATTGACATGCCGGATAGTCCCGGAATTGAAGAGTATATTTTGGGCAACTGGGGAGAGCAGGGTAACGATTAAATTATTCGGAGGATAGGAGATTGCATATCAGTTGCGGGACACAGGGAATTGTGAATAGTAAACACCCTGGACAGGGAATAAAAGACATAGCTTTGGCAGGCTTTCAAAATATTTTTCTTGATTTGTCCGTGGTTTGTCCGGTCTGGGAACTCGAGAATGTTGGAAAATCGGCGCAAAAGAGAGGAAACGGAGCGTCATGGATATTTGAGCATCCGGAAGAAATGCGGAGCCGGGGAGGTTTTTTGGCGGATCAGAGTGCAAAGGGCGGATTAAAGATATCTGTGTCCATGGCGCCTTATCTTAATTACAGTACAAAACGTGACGACTTAAATAATCTGCTGGAAAGACTGACGCAGGAAAGCGTCATGGTCAGCGCACAGGCGCACTGCCGCTATCTGATCGTGAGGCCTCTTACTGCCGGCATCGGAAATGCGGATTTGCGTGAGGTAAATCGAGCATATTATCTGCGCCTAGCAGAACGTGCAAAAAAGTATGATATACAGCTTCTTTTGGAGAACCAATGCAGGAATCATAACGGCCATCTGATACGGGGGTTTTGCGCAGACGGCAGACAGGCCGCACAGTGGGTTGACACACTCAATGAGGCGGCGGGCGAAGAGCGGTTTGGCTTCTGCATGGACGTGGGCGCATGCAATCTTTGCGGACAGAATATATATGATTTTGTATTGAGCCTTGAGGGCCGTATGAAAGCGGTCATTTTGCGTGATTGCGACGGGAGCAGCGACAGCGCGTTACTGCCTTTTACCAGTGTGGCGCAGGGGCAGTCCCAAACGGATTGGCTGAATCTGATCAGAGGCCTTAGGGAAATAGCTTTTGACGGCGAATTGATTTTGGATTTTCATGATACGGCAGTAGCTTTTTCGCCCCTTCTGAAGCCGGAACTGATACATATGGCAAAGTCTGTGGCGGATTACTTTGCGTGGCAGATCGGAATGGAGAGTCTTTTAAAAAAATATCCTTCCCGGGTGTTGTTTGGCGCGGGCAATATGTGCCGCAATTATTTGAAATGTTACGGGGAAAAATATCCGCCGCTGTTTACCTGTGACAATAATGGGAAGCTTTGGGGGAGTGTGTTTGAAGGATTGGAGGTTAAAAATCCGCAGGTATTGAGTGCGCTGCCCAAAGACTGCGCGGTTTTTATCTGCAATATTTATTACAGAGAAATCGAGGAGCAGCTTCGGCAGATGGGGATAGAAAATCCCATAGAGTTTTTTAACGACGAATATATGCCGTCTTTCTATTTTGACAGGTTAGAGAACAGATAGAGAGGGGAACGATATGTTTCAGAATTTTATTTCTTTGGGAGTAAACTGTTCGGTTGCGCACGCCCTTGCGAAATACGGCCTGCGAAGTTTTAGCGGGCCTTTTGACTGGTGTACTTCCAATTTTGGTCAGGGTGTAATACCGTTAATGGAGTCGGATTTTGCAGAGTTTTTGTCGTATGGGAATCTGCAGGTATCAGAAGAAAATGAAAAGGTATTTGATGATGTTAAATATAAAATAAATTATAATCATGACGTAAAAAAATCTTTGGAGGAAGAATATGCGGATATTTATCAAAAGTACCAGCAAAGGATAGCAAGATTCCGGGAAGAGATTAAATCGCCCACATGCTTTGTCAGGGGATGCTGGAGCACGGAAGAGTTAAGCTGGATTCATGATCACGAGGATCAAATAATATCCGTCATAAAGAAACACCCGGAAAATAAGATTATATTTGTCATCCCCCGATTTGTATATGAGCAGAATCCCGTAAAACTCAAAAATCTTGGGGGAGGGGTATTTTTGGTTGAAACGATACTGAGCGGTTATCTGCTGGGCAGGGAAGAGGGCAGGGGATTTTTTGACACTAACCCTGATTTGATTGATTTTTGCGTCAAAAATTACCCATCCCAAAAGCGTAAAGATAACCTGATTTTTGATTTAAAAAAAGAATTGGAAATAGCCCGAAAACCAAAGGGCGACAGTTTTTATGCGAAAGAAATAGAAAGATTGCAAAGATGTATTATAGAGGGACAGGAAAACCTGAATCGCGCACAGCAGAGAAATGCCCGCTGGATGAGATTGCTTAATACAGACTTTGATACCATCAGCTTTCCTGAGAAAATATGCATATACGGATGCGGGGCGATAGGCAGGATTTTTTATCAGAAAATAAGAGAGTATTGCAGGGTAGTGGAATTTATTGACAAACT
Organism: uncultured Roseburia sp.; assembly: GCA_947088675.1. Lineage (GTDB taxonomy): Bacteria > Bacillota > Clostridia > Lachnospirales > Lachnospiraceae > Roseburia. The sequence continues at coordinate 1,777 of CAMUHN010000102.1, read as the reverse complement.
GCCGAGACAGGATTTTTATCATGATATTCCGGTTGTTACGGCGAAGAATTCAAAACCGGACAGGGAAGTGGAAATAGTCATTGTACCCTCTTATGATTTTCAAAATATAGTAGACAGTTTAGAGAAAGAATACGGTTTTAAACCGCGGGCGATATCGCTGGAAGAGTTTTTGGCGCAGGGGAAACTGATTGATCCCAATTTTTGAGCCAAGTTTGCGGATAAGAGAAGCCGGAGTGAAAGGGGAAGTATGATACGGACAGGCGTACAGACAAAAAACATAGTAAACGACGGCCATCCCGAAGAGGGATTTTCGATGATAAAAAGGGCTGGCTTTTCCTGCGCGGATTTCAGTCTGAACGGCTATCTTTTGAACAAAGAAATTTATCAGTCGTCCTTAAATCGTTTTTTTGACGCATCGGTATCGGAACTGGAACGCTTCTTTACACCTCATAAGAAAGGTGCGGAGGCGGCGGGCGTCACCATCAATCAGATGCATATGCCCTATCCTGTTTATGTGCCTGCCGGGGAGAAACAGGTAAATGATTATTTGCGCAATGAGGTTGCGCCCAAAAGCATGGCGGTCTGTGCTTTTCTGAAATGTCCGTACATCGTGGTACACGGTTTCAAGCTGGCAAGATTTTTAGGCTCGGAAGAGAAGGAATGGGAGGAGACGGAGAAATTTATCAATTTCATTGCGCCCATGGCAAAAGAGATGGGAATTACTTTGTGCATTGAAAATCTCTACGACGGGATAGGGAATCATCTTGTGGAAGGCCCTTGCTGCGATGCCGTCAAAGCGGCGGAGCGGATCGACCGAATCAATGAAAAATACCGGGCGGAGGTTCTGGGATTTTGCTTTGATACGGGGCATGCGAATCTGGTGGGAATTGATTTTGAATCGTTTCTCACGACGTTAGGCGGACGATTGAAGGTCTTACATATTCATGATAATGACGGGAGAGACGACTTGCATCAGATCCCGTTTACCTTTGCAAAGACAAGGGAAAATAAAACTTCTACCGACTGGGAGGGCTTTGTCAGAGGCTTGCGGCAAATCGGTTTTCAGGGAACGCTCAGCTTTGAGACCGCGCCGGTGCTCTCGGCCTTCCCGGAGACGATGAAGCAGGACGCGCTTTCTTTTATCGCGCGGATTGGGGAGTACTTTGCGGGGGGAGTATCAGCTTCCTGATTTCCTTTCGGTAAAAGCTCACTGACAACGCCATGGCGATAGTCCAGCCGACAGGCCATGCGCACCAGATGCCCACCGCGGATTTGGTCAGATCGGAAAGAAGGAAAGCCAGAACCACGCGTAAAATCAGGTCGGTAAAGGTGGCGATCATGAACTGCCGCATGGCGCTGACGCCGCGCAGAATCCCGTCCGCCACTAATTTTGCCGATACGACGAAATAGAAGGGAGACAGAATCCATAAAAACTGTCTGCCGGTCAGGAGCGCGGCAGCCGCATCCTGTTCCATAAACAGAAGCAGCAGATATTTACCTGCGAAAATATAGAGAATACAGAACGGAATACACAGACACCAAACCATTTTCAGGCCGGCACGGAATCCTTCTCCGATCCGGCTGAATTTATGCGCGCCCAGATTCTGGGCGGAAAAGTTGGAGATGCCGTTTCCGATTGTGGTGAAGGAGGTAATCACCATATTGTTCAGCTTTACGGCGGCGGAATAGCCAGCCATGACAGAAGGGCCGAAGCCGTTTATTACGCTCTGGATCAGAATATTGCCGATGGAGATAAAACTTTGCTGTAAAATGCTTG
>CAMUHN010000101.1 GCA_947088675.1 uncultured Roseburia sp. | reverse complement strand
AAAGTGTAAAGCCTTTGACAATTCAACAGACTTTACACTTTGTTTGGTTTGTGGTTATTTGGTTGTGATTATGAGTTTATTTTGTCTAATTCTGTTAAGTTTACGCTCAAATTTGACAAGATAACTTTTAATTCAATATAACGTTCATGCATTAAATTATATGTTTCTGAATTTTTATCACTAATAGATAACATCCATTTTTGCAGTCTTGAAAATTCTTCAACCGATATTTTCATAAGTTCTTCTTTACTCATTTCTTCCATTACCTCCATACGATCACCGCCTTTTGATTGATGCAGTTTTTATTTGCTACATTCATTATAGCGGATTGTCTTGAAAGTGTAAAGTCTATTGAATTGTCATGCTAGTGTAACTTTGCGCAGCCCCTTTCTGCTCCTGAAACTGCTTTTTCAGTCCTCTGATCTGTGCCTGAAAATACACTTTCTTTTTATTCTGCACGGACAGACTGTGGCTGATTACAGGTTTATAAGAACCACAATGCGTGTATATAACCATGTGGACATTAGCAGAGTAAAAAGGGAGCTTGAAAAGATTGGAAATCTTGATAAAAACAGGAGAAAAGCCACGTCAGAATTTACACCATAATTTACACCGTTTTCATGTAAATATAGGTAGAATTACGAATATTTATGTGAAATTTTTCAAATCTGCGCGCCAAAAAGTTCCAGACTAATTCCCCGAAAGCCCTTGCTTTCTCAAAAAAACCGTACTATAATACAGAGAATAAAAAAATAAGGAGTTCTTCGGGGCAGGGTGAAATTCCCGACCGACAGTGAATCTGACATGTATGATGCGACAGGCGCCATGTCAGAAAGTCTGTGAGCTGCAGTGCAGCCGATCCGGTGCGAATCCGGAACCGACAGTAGAGTCTGGATGGGAGAAGAGTATGCAGGGACAGGAGCGTCCGGTTCCTGCAATCCAAAAAAGAAAACCTCGAATCTCCGGGAGAAAAGGGAGACGAGAACATGGACACACACAAAACAATGAGACACGCGGAAAAAAATGCAAAAGTACACAAAAACATTGGAGTACGGTATCTGACCGTTACGGCGATGCTTACGGCAGTCGCGTATTGCCTGATGTTTCTGGATTTTTCCGTACCGTTTATGCCGGCCTTTATCAAAATGGATTTATCCGAACTGCCGGCCCTGGTTGGCGCTTTTGCGATGGGGCCGCTTTGCGGCGTGCTTATCTGCCTGATCAAAAATCTTCTGCATCTGATGATAACCACGACAGGCGGAGTCGGCGAGCTGTCAAACTTTATGCTTGGCGCTGCATTTGTACTGCCGGCAGGCCTTATCTACCGCTGTAAGAAATCGAAGACAACAGCCCTGATCGGAAGTCTGGCGGGAGCCGTTATTATGGGCCTGTTCAGCATTATTTCCAATTATTTCCTGGTATATCCGGTCTATTATAATTTTATGTCCAAGGATATGATTCTGGCTGCGTATCAGGCGATATTTCCGTCGGTAAAGAATATATTACAGTGCCTGATCTGTTTTAATCTGCCGTTTACCATTGTAAAAGGGCTGTTTTCCGCAGCAATTACATTTCTTACCTATAAACATATCTCTCCGATTTTAAAAGGAAACAGATGATAGAAAAGAAGCGCGGCCGTGCAGGAGCGCCGGTTTAATCCGGTCAGAGCCTGACGGCTGTTTTTTTGGGACAACAAATATTGTAATCTGTTATAAAATGTCTTATAATGGGGCTGTGGAATCAGAAACTGTTACGAAAGGGGAAAAGCTGCGATGCCATTAGAGTTTGATATCACATTGACACAAAAGGATATGTTCCGGTTTAATCTGGTTCAGACTTACTCCGGAATGCAGGGGTGGAGTTCCGTTGTGATTTCTGTGATTGCATTTATTCTGGCAGGTATTACTTACGGAGAAATCGAGCCGATATATACAATATTATACATTGGTTTTGGCATACTCCTGCTTGTTTATATACCGGTAAGCCTGTATCTGCGTTCAAAGCACAGTTTTGCCGTTTCCGCCGTGCTTCGTGAGCCGCTTCATTATTCTGTAACAAATGACGGCATTCGGGTTACACAAAAGGAGGAAAATGCCATGCTCAAATGGGAGCAGGTATATAAGATCAAAGCAACCAGAGATCTTGTCCTGATTTACAGCAGCAGAATTCACGCGTATGTGATTCCAAGACAGCAGCTGGGGGAAGCTTATCAGGGTCTGGCGGAGTCCGCAGGAAAAAACCTGCCCAAATATCGCGTTGCAATGAAAGTGAAATAACTATGAGTATAACAGTTTATGAAACATATACGCCAGAAGAGACCGGGGCTTTGGGTGAAAAATTAGGACGTCTGGCCAAAGCGGGGGACGTCTGCAGTCTGATCGGCGATCTTGGCGTTGGAAAAACCGTGTTTACACAGGGGTTCGCAAAAGGGATTGGCGTGAAAGAACCTGTATCCAGCCCGACATTTACCATTGTACAGGTATATGAAGACGGTCGTGTTCCGTTTTATCATTTTGATGTTTATCGCATTGGAGATCCGGAGGAAATGGAAGAGATCGGCTGCGAGGAATATTTTTACGGAAACGGAGTCTGCCTGATCGAATGGGCGGATCTGATCGAAGAATTTCTTCCGTCCGAGCGTCTGTCTGTTAGAATAGAAAAAAATTTGGAAAAAGGATTTGATTACCGGAAAATAACCGTGCAGCGTATGAGTCAAATCCGGAAACGGGGATTTTGCGTATGAAAATACTGGGCATAGACAGTTCCGGTTTGACCGCAAGCGTCGCGCTTTTGACTGACGAATATCTGGTAGGGGAGTATACAGTCAATTACAGAAAAACGCATTCACAGACGCTTCTTCCTATGTTGGATGAGGTGGCGCGCATGACGGAACTTGATCTGAACACAATAGATGCTATAGCCGTTGCAGGCGGACCAGGTTCGTTTACCGGGCTGCGGATTGGCTCTGCGACCGCAAAAGGTCTTGGATTTGCGCTGGATAAGCCGCTTGTCCATGTGCCTACGGTTGATGCGATCGCATACAATCTTGTCGGACACAGGGATCTGGTTTGTCCGCTGATGGATGCCAGAAGAAATCAGACTTACACTGGTCTATACCGTTTTCAGGGAAATGAGATGGAGACGATAAAAGAGCAATGTGCAGTCGGAATTGAAGAGATAACAGAAACGATTAATCAGGCGGGGGCAGGCGTAGTCTTTTTGGGAGACGGGGCGCCGGTGTTTTCTGAGTATCTATGCAGTCATATTAAAGTTCCTTTTCTGTTTGCACCGCCTCATCTGAACCGGCAGCGTGCAGGCGCGGTTGCAGCGCTTGGCATGAAATATTTTGCGGCGGGCAAATATGAAAGCGCGGATGATCATGTGCCCGAGTATCTGCGGCTTTCGCAGGCAGAGCGTGAGAAAATGGCTCACGAGCCAGAGATGCTATGACAGAGATCAGAGCGATGAGAGAAGGCGATCTTATAGAGGTCAGTTTTCTGGAACAGAAGCTTTTTTCCAGGCCATGGAGCCAGAGCGCATTTGAGGATGCCATACATCTGGATCATACCGTATTTTTGGTCGCTGCGGAAAAGGGGGTCGTGATCGGTTATAGCGGGATGTATATTTCTCTTGACGAGGGGGAAATTACGAATGTTGCCGTGAGCGAGACAGCCAGGGGAAGAGGCGTGGGAGGAATGCTGTTGGATTCGTTGAAAGACGAGGCTTTGCGGCGCAGTGTTACGAAACTGATTTTGGAGGTGCGTGCATCCAACGATTCCGCAATCCATCTCTACGAAAAAAAAGGTTTTCAAAAGTGCGGCGTTCGAAAAGGTTTTTATGAGGAGCCGAAAGAGGATGCCTATATTATGATATATGGCCAGTAATTTCCACTGTCTAAAATGAAAAGTTCTATGTATAATGAGAAAGTCAGATGCGATATACACAAGGGTGATTCTGGAGGAAACGGACATGGGAAGAACGGAAAATAATATTTACTGTAACTGCTGCGGAAAATTTATCTGTCAGGAAAGTGAAAAAGGAAAACATTCTTATCTTTCTGTGAGAAAAGAATGGGGCTATTTTTCCAAAGAAAAAGACGGAAAAATATATTGTGTGGATATTTGCGAATCCTGTTGCGAAAAATTAACGGCTTCTTTTGCAATACCACCCGAAATCTATGATGTGACGGAATTTGTTTAAGAAGGGGTTGTTCATATATGTTAGACGTATGTTTGCTTGGAACCGGGGGCATGATGCCGCTGCCGCGCCGTTATCTGACATCTGCAATGATGCGGTACAATGGCAGCAGCCTTTTGATCGACTGCGGAGAAGGAACGCAGGTCGCAGTCAAGTCAAAGGGATGGACATTCAAACCGATTGATATTATTTGTTTTACACATTATCATGCGGATCATATCAGCGGCCTGCCCGGGCTTTTGCTCACGATGGGAAATGCGGAGCGAACGGAACCGCTGACCGTGATCGGACCAAAAGGATTGGAGCGTGTGGTCAAAGCGCTTCGAACCATAGCGCCGGAGCTGCCGTTTGAACTGCAGTATTTGGAAATTAACGATGCAGAGGAAGATTTTGAGCACAGCGGATTTCATATACATGCGTTTAAGGTGAATCATAACGTCCCGTGCTACGGATATACGGTTGAGATAAAGCGAGCAGGCAGATTTCTGCCGGAGCAGGCAAAAGAGAATGGAATCCCGCTCAAATACTGGAATCGTCTGCAAAAAGGCGAGCGTATACAGGAGGAAGACGGAACGATTTACACGCCGGATCTGGTTATGGGGCCGGCAAGAAAAGGATTAAAAGTAACTTATTGTACAGATACAAGGCCGACTGCCCAGATTTCGCTTGCTGCTGAAAAATCAGATCTTTTTATCTGCGAGGGAATGTATGCCGAGCCGGAAAAACTGGAAAAGGCAAAGCAGTACAAACATATGACATTTTATGAGGCGGCGCAGTTGGCCAGGCAGGCAAATGTGGCAGAACTGTGGCTGACACATTTTTCCCCGTCCCTGGTACATGCGGAAGAGTATATGCCAAAGGTACGGGATATTTTTCCCGCTTCTTTTCTGGGAAAAGATGGAAAGAGTGCAGAGCTTAAGTTTGCAGAAATGGAGGGACAGCAGGAATGAAAAAAGCAATCCATATCATATCCGTTTCCGTACTCTGTATCGTTGTAATTGTGAGCGTTTATCTGTTTTTTATGAGGAGCAGCCAGCCCTCTGTAGAGGATTCGGTAGAAATTACAGAGGTACAGAAACTGACAACCAGAAATCTTGATACGAATTATCCGGAGACGCCGCGTGAGGTTGTAAAGTTTTACAGTCGTATTATCTGCGCATACTACAGTGAAAATTACACAGACGAAGAACTCCTTTTGCTGGGGGATCAGGCGCTTGCGCTTTTTGATGAAAAATTGCTGGAGAATAATCCCAGAGATTCTTATTTCGAGAGTCTTAAAGCAGAGATTGAAGAATATCGGGCAGATGATCGTAGAATACTTTCCTGGGGGGTCAGCAAGAGCAGCGACATTACATATGACGAGGTGAATGGAAATAATTTTGCATTTGTAAATGCAACCTACTTTCTGCATTCCAACACAATGAGCACCTATGCCAAACAGACCTATGAGCTGAGAAAGGATGCGCAGGGCAGATGGAAAATCCTTGCATTCTATAAAACAAACAAAGAGGAATCCGATGAGTGAGAAAAAAATAAAGATTCTGGCAATCGAAAGCTCCTGTGACGAGACAGCAGCGGCCGTTGTAGAAGACGGCAGAACAGTGCGTTCAAATATTATTTATTCTCAGATTGCACTGCATACGGAGTACGGCGGCGTTGTGCCGGAAATTGCATCCAGAAAGCATATCGAAAAAATAAACAGAGTGATTCGTACTGCATTGAACAAGGCAAAAACAAGTCTTGATGAAATCGACGCTATTGGCGTTACCTATGGACCGGGACTGGTAGGAGCCCTGCTGGTAGGAGTTGCCGAGGCAAAAGCGATCAGTTATGCAAAGCATATTCCGCTTGTCGGCGTCCATCATATCGAAGGTCATATCTGCGCAAATTATATTGAGAATCCTACGCTGAAACCGCCGTTTCTTTGTCTTGTCGTATCAGGCGGCCATACGCATCTGGTCAATGTAAAAGATTACGGAACCTATGAGATCCTGGGAAGAACAAGAGATGATGCGGCCGGCGAAGCATTTGACAAAGTCGCGCGCGCGATCGGGCTGGGATATCCGGGAGGCCCTAAAATAGAGAAAGTTTCGCAGGAAGGAAATCCGGATGCGATTTCATTTCCGCGGGCCAAAATAGCGGACAATCCTTTCGATTTCAGCTTCAGCGGCCTGAAATCTGCGGTGTTAAATTATTTAAACGGATGCCGTATGAAAGCAATTCCGGTGATTGCCGCGGATGTAGCCGCGTCGTTTCAGAAAGCTGTTACAGATGTTCTGATTGCAAATGCAATGAAAGCAGTTGACGAATATAAAGCAGAAAAATTCGCGATTGCAGGCGGGGTTGCTTCAAACCGGGCATTGCGTGAGGGAATGCAGCGAGCCTGTAAGGAGAGGGGTATTGCGTTTTTTTCTCCGTCGCCGGTATTCTGTACCGATAATGCGGCAATGATAGGAGTAGCGGCATATCATGATTTCAGAAACGGGAAAAGGGATGGTCTTGATTTAAACGCTGTTCCAAATCTAAGACTGGGGGAACGCTGAATGAAACGATTTACTGCAATTGTGCTTGCCGCAGGGCTTGGAAAACGGATGAACGGGAAAATGCCAAAGCAATATTTGCTGCTGGAACATAAACCGATACTTTATTATTCTCTGAAAGCTTTTGAGGAGAGTCCGGTTGACGATATGATTCTTGTTGTCGCTGCCGGCGAAGAGGAGTTTTGTAAAAGAGAGATCGTTGAGCGATTTAAACTGAAAAAGGTCAGATCGGTCGTCTCCGGCGGAAAAGAACGTTATCATTCTGTCTATGAAGGACTGAAAGCGGCGCAGAATACCGATTATGTACTGATCCATGACGGTGCGCGTCCTTTTATTCAAGACGATATTATACAGCGCTCCATAGAAGCGGTCATAAAATACGACGCATGTGTGGTCGGAATGCCGGTCAAGGACACGATCAAAATTCTGGATGAGGCGCATTTTGTCGCAGATACGCCAAAACGCAATCTTGTGTGGCAGATACAGACGCCGCAGACATTTGCGTATCCGCTTATATTTTCTGCATATCAGGAAATCATAAAAACAGAGGATATACAGATTACAGATGATGCTATGGTGCTGGAGTACATGACGGGAAAAAAGATTAAGGTGGTCGAGGGTGACTACCGCAATATCAAAATCACAACACCGGAGGATATGGCGGTTGCCAGAGCATATGCCAGCGAATATCAGTT
>CAMUHN010000100.1 GCA_947088675.1 uncultured Roseburia sp. | reverse complement strand
CTTTTTCTTTTGCGTCCGCCGGCAGGACTGCTGCGGCAAGCTGTACGGTTTCGCCTGCTTTTGTCAGTGTGGTCTTATTGTCTGCCGCGGTTACGGTAATGGAGGATACTTTGATGTCTGTAACAGTACCATGGTTTCCATCGTCTCCGCCGGTTGTAATATCTACCTTGATTTCAATTGAATTTTTTACCGTTTCGGCGTCTTTTGCGGCTGCGGTAATTGTTGCAGTACCGTTTGCAACTGCTGTTACCAGTCCGGTCTTGTCAACTGCTGCGACAGCATCGTCACTGCTGGACCAGATTACTTCCTGTGAAGCGCCATCCGGAGCAACGGAGGCGTTCAGTTTTACTGTATCGCCTGCTTTTTTCAGAGTTGTTTCACCATCTGCAGTAATTGTGACTGCTGTTGGCGTAACAGTTTCGTCTCCGCCGGTTGTAATATCTACCTTGATTTCAATTGAATTTTTTACCGTTTCGGCATCTTTTGCGGCTGCGGTAATTGTTGCAGTACCATTTGCAACTGCCGTTACCAGTCCGTTCTTGTCAACTGTTGCGACAGCATCGTCGCTGCTGGACCAGATTACTTCCTGTGAAGCGCCATTCGGAGCAACAGAGGCGTTCAGTTTTACTGTATCGCCTGCTTTTTTCAGAGTTGTTTCACCGTCTGCAGTGATCGTAACTGCTGTTGGCGTAACAGTTTCATCTCCGCCGGTTGGAATTTCTACGGCGATTTCTATCGTGCCTTTTACTTCACTGCCGTCTTTTGCGGTTGCGGTAATCGTTGCTTTTCCGCTTTTTACTGCGGTTACAAGTCCTGTATCGCTGACGGAAGCGATGTCATTAGCGCTTGATGACCAGGTTACATTTTTATTTTGAGCTTCGTCCGGAAGTACAGCTGCAGTAAGCTGTACGGTTTCCCCTTTTGTTGTCAGTTTCACTTTGCCGTCTTTTGCAGTTACTGTGATTTTTGTTACTTTTACAATTTTAACAAGTGCTGCTTTTGCAGTCTGCAATGCGCTAAGTGCTGCGTCGACTGCGTCCTGTGTTGCAGTCTCGTCTTCCAGCAGCGTTTTTGCAGTGCTTCTTGCTGTCTCAAATTCTGACCAGCCGGTCGTATCATAATCAGCCTGTTTGTAGTCTTTTACCTCATCGTACAGTTTCTGCAGTGCCTGTTTATCGATGAAATTTTCGGCTTTTGTTGTTCTTGTAAATTCAGTAGAAATTTCTACGTTTTCTACAGGTTCACCGGAGATATTGGTCCCGTTGGTAAGGGCTGAAATTCTGTATGTATAAGCCGTTTCCGGAGTCAGGTTTTTGTCTGTGAAAGTGTATCTGGTCGGATATGCAGCTACAAGGACGTTGTCGAGGAATGTGGTAATGTATCTGTCATATCTGATATGCATGCCGACCAGAGTGCTGTCTGCCTCCAGTGTTATGGTATCATCGTATACAATCTGATTGTCTGAGTTACGTGTGATGACTACATCTGCAGTGTTGCTGTCAAAATCAAATTCTCCGCTCAAATGAAACCATCCGGTAGAAGAGCCGACCTCAATGGCATCTGTCAGAGGCGTATTATTTACTGACATTTCTGCCCATTTTTTGTCGGTATTCGCTTTGTTTGCCACATTAAGCAATGTTTTGTTATCAAGGCTCATCAGCTGGATACTGCTTTGGGATTCACTGTTTATATTAGATTTTGCATCCTGTTTAAAATCAAAATCCACTTTGACAAGTTTTGCATCATTAATGTCAATATCGCATACAGCGCTTCTTGGTCCGCTTGTGCCATTGTACAGCGACAATACGGAATTGTCCCCTTCTTTTATAATGTCTGCTGTTGCAGATCTGTTTGCAAAATCTTTGGAGGTCACGCAGGTTCCGTTTGGAAAATCATCCAGTCCTTTGTTGTCTTCGTAGGTTCTTGCAAAAAAGGCTAATCCCGTCTGATCTTTTAAAAGTTCTGCGGTTACGGTTTCATCTGCTTCGGCAGGGCTTATAATTTTGATGGTTTCGTAATCTGCAGCTGCTGTTTTTCTTTCTATTTTGTATCCGGAATTTGTGGAGGGAATACTCGTTGTAAATGTAATGTCTGCATAATCTTTTCCGACATTACCCTCTTCGGCAGTAATCACTCCAGGGGTCTGTATTAAACTGTCATGTGCAGCTTTCAGTTCTGCCTGCATAGTTTTTGCCTGAGCGACAGTAGCCGCCTGATCCTGAATTAATTCTTGTGCGGCTGTCAGTTTTTCCTGATATGCAGTCCAGCTTTCGGGAGTAAACTGTTCAGAATTTATTCCGGCATAACTCTCAACCAGGGCCTGAAGCTCGACAGTGGCTTCCATTGTCTTTAAGTTTACTGACGTATAGGTATGTAATACGTTATCGCTGCTGTCTTTCGCAATCACTCTGTACTCATGGTCCGTTGCCGGAGCGGCCGTCTGATCTGTATAGAGATATTTGTTTCTGTAATCAATTTCTATTTTTTTCACTGAAATATTGTCGATGGATGTTGCGGCAACAATGTTGGAGTCTTTATTGTTTCCAAAGTAAATATGTTCCAGTGAAGTGGTTTCCGGATGAACGAAATCCAGAGTTTCGTTGTAAAGTTCGGTTTTGTTTTCGTCTAAACGCGTTATGACAAGTTTCACTTTGTGGCTGGAAAAATCCAGTGTCGCATCCAGATGAAGCCAGCCTGTTGTGGCGCGTCCGGTAAGACCTGCCTTATTCGAATCCTTGACTCCCGTATTTGCTCCTGTCTGTAACAACGATGCAATGGATGTTCCATTTGCTGTGTTCGCGGAACCGTTGATTTCAATTGTGCCCCATTTGCCGGCGGTACCCTCACCCATGGCTTTTATGGTTAAGATCTGTTTAGCGCTGCTGAATGTATAACTCTCACAACTGTCCCCGATTAAAGAAAAATACGTGTCGTTTGTATTTGTGGGGGCGTCTATTCTTAAGTCAAGGGAAACAGAGGTATTATCTGTTACCGTCAGTGCTTTTGACTGTGCATATCCGATATGGTTCCATTCGGTGCACAGAATATAATTGCTTGTATTGGGATTTACTGTAGCGCTGTCTTTTTTCAGATATGCGTTCTTAACGGTAAAGCCCGCGGACGTATTGTTCTCAAAATCTTCTTTATAGACTTCCTCCCCGGGTTTTTCACCAATACTGAATTTCTCCCAGCCGGAGTCGGTCGGCAATACCTCTGCCAGCGTTTTAAAGTCGTTTTCGCCGGCTGATTTCCTCTGGATTTCATACTTTGCGGCATCGGTAAACTCTGTAAATTCAACACCGATTTTTCCAAGCTCTGTTTCCTGCGCAGAGAGTTTTCCTTCCCATTCTGCCAGTGTTTTGCTGGTTTCTGCTGCGAGGATGCTGTATCTGTCAGTGGTTATTCCGCCAGCAATATTTCCTGCGGCTACTGCAAATGCAAGCATTCCTGCCAGTAGTTTCTTTTTCATTTTTGCTCCTCCTTTTTTAATAGAAATGCTGAATCCGAACAACCCACAATGCGGCAGTTCTGATTCCGTTTTTGACACTGCCTGCTAACATAAAAGAAAAAATGTCTGTAAACTGCCAAAAAGTTTAGCAAACAGACGTTTGGAAATTTTGTTTTATGTTGGGAGTGCACTTTCGTTTGTATGTGACCAAAACCCGCCCCATCAGCCCTTGCCAAAAGCCGTCTTCCCGTCCATTCTGTTTCGTAGAGTATGCCACTCTTTGAAATCCGGGCGCAAGTAAGCGGATTTAGCTGTAGGAGGGTAGCTGGTGACGGGGAATTTGACGGCGGAAAGGATCGAAATCAACGGTTTTTTTATTTAAATACGGAATAAAACAGCTTCACTCTGATTGAAAATTGTTTTTGTTATGCTATACTGAAATAAGACTTTTTTTATATTTTTTTGCTTATCCGGGCATAAAAAACAAAAAACTTTTTACATACCATCCGTTTTGTAGTACAATAATTCTGGCAGTAATTATATCGAAAATAATAAATAAAAAGGATGATACCAATGAATACGGATGATTATGTAAAATTGGATAATTTGTCAGATACACAGAACCATCTGCTGAATATCCTGTGGACAGAAAACAAGGAAATGACGCTGGATGAACTGACAAAACAGATGAACGGAACGTATGCCACCAAATGGAACAGAGGAGAAATACGTCAGTTTATGGAATCCCTTGTGATTAAGGAATATGTGAAAAAGCAGAGGCATAAGCTAAAGACATATTATGCGGCACTCAGTACAGAGGGAGGCCTGTAAAAAAGTCCGGCCGCAGTGTGCGAAAAAAGCTGGTGCGGAAATGGTCCTGTTTTTTCAGTAATAAAACTGTTAATCAGAACGGAACACCAGTTGCAATTAGAGAAAAAGTCTGTGAATTATCAACGTTTCGCACAGGAAGAAATGCATAAAAGTAACAGGAAGTGAGAAAGAACCGGATGAATGCAGGAGGCACACTATGGCACGAACAGTAGGAATAGGAATACAGAGTTTTGATAAGCTGATAGAAAACAACTATTTTTATATTGATAAGACTGGGTTTATCCGGGAATGGTGGGAAAGCGGAGATGATGTAACTTTAATCACACGCCCTCGGCGTTTTGGCAAAACACTGAATATGAGTATGATAGAACAGTTTTTTTCAAACCGTTATGCGGGTCGCGGTGATCTGTTTGAAACTCTGTCTATCTGGAAAAACAAAAAATATCATGTATTACAGGGAGCATTTCCTGTTATCAGCATATCATTTGCAAATGTAAAAGAAAAAAACTTTGAAATGACAAAGTATAAAATATGCCAGTTGCTTGCAGATATTTATACAGATCATATTTTTTTACTGAAAAGCGATACGCTGGAGGTGAATGAACAGGCTTTTTTTCAGCGCATATTAATGGGTGACAATGAAAAGGATGCGACATTAGCACTTCATCATCTTTCGAAATATTTAAGCAGATATTATAACAAAAAAGTAATAATTCTATTGGATGAATATGATACGCCGATGCAGGAGGCTTATATCCACGGATACTGGGAGGAGCTGTCCTCTTTTACACGGAGTCTGTTCAATTGTACTTTTAAAACAAACCCATGGCTTGATCGGGCTATTTTGACAGGTATCACAAGAGTCAGCAAAGAATCGATTTTTTCGGATTTGAACAATTTAAAAGTTGTCACAACAACATCCGATGAATATGGAACCTCGTTTGGCTTCACTGAAGAGGAAGTGTTTCGTGCAATGGACGAATTTGCCCTTACCGAAAAAGATCAGGTTAAGTGCTGGTATGACGGTTTTATTTTTGGAAAATGGAAAGATATCTATAACCCATGGTCAATTATCAATTACCTGGACACTGGGAAAATCCGTATGTACTGGGCGAATACCAGTTCAAACAGCTTAGTCGGCAAATTGATACGGGAGGGAAATTCTGATGTAAAAATAACAATGGAAGATTTTATTCAGAACAAATCTTTGCATACAGTAATGGATGAACAGATTGTATTTAATCAGCTGGATGACAGAACGGAAGCGATCTGGAGTCTTTTGCTGGCATCCGGCTATTTGCGCGTGGAGCAAAATGTTTTCAATGAAAAAACAGGAGAGTACGAATATGATCTGAAATTGACAAATCGGGAGGTATCACTGATGTTCCGGCAGATGATAACGGAATGGTTTTCAAAGTATACGCCTGATTACAACGCATTTATCAAAGCGCTTCTTGCGAAAGATCTGGATTCGATGAATGAATATATGAACCGGGTTGCGTGTGATACGTTCAGTTATTTTGATGCCGGAAATCGCCCATCTGCCAGAACGGAACCGGAACGGTTCTATCACGGGTTTGTTCTTGGACTGATTGTAGAACTTACAGATCGCTATATTATTACTTCAAACAGAGAAAGCGGTTTTGGCAGATACGATATTATCTTAGAACCAAAAGAAGATAATATGAGTGCATATATCATAGAATTTAAAGTGTACAATCCCAAAAAGGACCGTTCTTTGGAGGATGCAGTAAAAGCAGCTCAAAACCAGATAGAGGAAAAAAAATATGCCAGTATGCTTGAGAAAAGAGGGATTCCCAGGGAGCGCATAGAAAAATATGGTTTTGCATTTGAAGGAAAACATGTGTTGATTGGTTAGTGTAAATCCTTTTTCCTGCGTTCAGCGTTTTCTTTCAGATCGCGGATACAGCCGTCACAAAATAGTGGCGGCTGTCACATTATTGTGTTGCCGTACAATCCACGCAATTTTTGAGACAGGGGAAATATGGGGTATCCCCTGTCGCATGCTCAGATCAGCCAATCAGAACTTTTTTCCCCTGAAAAGCAAAACCATACTTCTTTATCTGTTCTGGTAAAAAGCCTTTGGTACGCAAGGAAGCGGCATAATTTTTTTCATCTATTTGGGAAAGCGCAGCCTTCTCTGTTAAATGGCTCTACATAATATCATATCTGCCAAATCCGCTTTCACGATTTGAAGTGATGCAATAGCGATCTGCCAGATCAACCATCAGTCCAAGAACAAATCCATGATAAAAACGTTCTGGTTCGGCTCTTTCGGAAACATGTTTCCCTGTATCAGAATAACGGAATGTTGAGGCAGCAACTCTTCCCATATACTCATTCATAGCCTCCAAATCTTCAAGCAGCAAAGATTTGATAAATTCATTATAGGCAGAAGTATATTTTGAAAATCATTTTTTAATCATATGACGAAACATCATGATAACTACTCGATTCGTTAACTTTAGTAGATATTCAGTCTCTCCTTTTGACTCGTTAAATTCAAACTGTACGACTTTTAAATAACCGGATGCCAGTAAGAGGCTCCAGATTGCTTCTGTCTGACTGTCCAATTGATTGAAAATGACTTGTTCATCAATCCATCGTACACAACGTTTTTCCGTTGATGAGATCTTCCATTTTAACTTTAATTTCCGGTTCTCCTTCACGAATCAATTTCCCAACAAGATTATTTGAACTGGTATTTGCCCAATAAAGCTGTATTTTTTTCGTATCAAGATAATTGATCACGGACCAGGGATTGTAAATATTTTTCCATTCACCAAATGTAAAACCATCATACCATGTTCTTACCTTTTCTTTCTCTGACAGTCCGTATTCATCCATTGCGGAAAATACTTCTTCTTCCGTAAATCCAAATGATGTTCCATAATCATCTGATGTTGTGGTCACAACTTTTAAATGATTTAAATCGGAAAAGACGGATTCCTTGCTGACTCTCGTAATCCCTGTCATAATTGATCGTTCCAGCCATGGATTTGCCTTGAATGTGGAATGAAAAAAACTTCTTGTAAAAGGCGCACGTTCTTTCCAGAATCCATTTGCATAAGCTTCCTGCATCGGCGTATCATATTCATCCAGTAGAATGATCACTTTTTTACCATAATAGTGATAAAGATATTCCGACAGTTGGTTTAAGGCCATCCAGGCCGTCCATATTTAACATCTTTCTGCGAATAGCCTCCTTTTCCGGTTCTGACAGGTAATCCCACTCCATCAAAAAGCGGCAGCGGGCATATTCCCGGGAAATAGTCTGGCAGATTTTCCGCTTAGTATCAGAATAATTTGTTTCTTCTTTTCTCTGACTTCATTGCGTTATAAATAAAGTGGAGCAAACCTGTTTTTATCATACAGGTTTGCTCCACTTTTGTCCAGCTGTTCTGAAATACACGACAGTCGGAGGATTTTTACTGTCTTATTTTACTTTTAACGGTTTCAGCAGATTCTTATATGATTTCT
>CAMUHN010000099.1 GCA_947088675.1 uncultured Roseburia sp. | reverse complement strand
CGCGCCAGATTGTGGCTCTGGAGGCCCAGGGTTCGAATCCCTGTATCCACCTTTGTTGCGATCAGTGCAACGTTATAATGTTGGGCTATCGCCAAGCGGTAAGGCACTGGATTTTGATTCCAGTATGCGCAGGTTCGAATCCCGCTAGCCCAGTTTTTGTAAATATATGGGATATTAGCTCAGGTGGTAGAGCACTTGACTTTTAATCAAGTTGTCCGGGGTTCGAATCCCCGATGTCTCATGAAAAAGAAACAGTAGAAATCCGATCATTATCGTTTTCTACTGTTTTTTATTGCCGTAATATCAGGAATTTTACAATTTAATGGGTACGAAAACAGCCGCCTGAACTCAGACGGCTGTTTTCAAAACCAGTTTTTGAACCATATCGGCAATCAATTATTTTAAGTAGAGATGTCGCGGCAGACCATTTACCATTACACACGGATAATCGCCCTGAATCAACGGACGCACATAGTCAATAAAATCCTCGGTCACATAGTTGCCTTTTTCGTTGATCCAGTTTCTCGGAACAAGTTTTTCACCGTTTGCAATTTTATGCACATCGTACACGCCTGTCGCCGACTGGTAAGGATCGTCAGAAACCCTGTCGATGACGACCATCTTGCCGCTGTCGCCCTCATCCGCCGCTTTCACTGCCGCGCCGCCTACCATAAATGCCTCGTTGATATCCACACGCGACGCCAGATGAGACGCGCTTCTCTGGAGTGACGAAAATTCTACGGCACGTGTTTTACAGCCGATTTCATGATTGATTAAACTTGCGAGATAAGTTGCGGAACCGGTCAGCTGCTTATGGCCAAATGCATCCACATAATCCGAACCGCCTCCCGCCTCACTGACATATGTGCCGTCGGCCATCCGGATGCCCTCGGAAATCGCAATAAATACGGTACTCTTTTGTGCCAGCAGCGCACGCACCTCTTTTAAAAACTCTTCCGTCTCAAACGGAACTTCCGGCAAATAAATCAAATCAACGCCCTCGCAGTCTTCTCCTTTTGCAAGAGCTGCAGAGCCTGTCAGCCATCCGGCATTGCGCCCCATAATTTCAATTACAGTGACAAGCTGTTTTTTGTAGGAAAAACCGTTTCCGTCCCGAATTACCTCTTTGATCGATGTTGCAATATATTTTGCAGCGCTGCCATATCCCGGTGTGTGATCCGTAAGCGCAAGATCGTTGTCAATCGTCTTCGGAACGCCGACAAACTTCTGTGTCTGACCCGTTAAAATCGCATAATCCGAAAGCTTCTTAATCGTATCCATCGAATCGTTTCCGCCAATATAAATAAAACATTCGATGTTTAATTTATTTAAAATTTCAAAGATTTTCTCATATATGTCCTGATTTTCATGTATGGCCGGAAGTTTATACCGGCATGTACCTAAGAACGCAGACGGTGTGCGCTTTAATATCTCAATATCCAGCTCATTCTTAATATAATCGGATAAATCGACATACATTTCATCCAAAAGACCCTGGATACCGAACCGCATCCCGTACACTTTCTTTGCCCCGCGGTCCATGGCTGTCCGAAAGACCCCCGCCAGACTGGAATTAATCACAGCGGTAGGCCCACCGGACTGCCCAACAATAACATTTCCATTCATAGTGATAACCTCCAATTTCTACAATAATGATGATAGAACCAGTATAACACAAGTATTTTCGAAACACCAGCGATAAATATTGCATATTATGTGGAAGATCTGTCAATAAGTGACTGTTCACTCCTGCATCACTTTCTCACAATCTGTGCAGTAACTGTCTGCACCGGTATGACCGGTTTCATCAATCAGCTCTCTCAGACTCTCAACCTCCCCTGCCACACCGCCAAGCAGATCTGCAATATTATTGGTGCCGGAAACAGTCTGATCCGCAATATTCTGCGTATTTTCCGCACTGGCATACAACTCCTGGCTAAACGCGCTGAGACTCTCCACGCTCTTACAGATCTGCTCATTGCTGGTGATAATTCGTTCCATATCACTGCTTTGCACTTCCATGCTGTCACTGACATCATCAATATCAAACCTGATCTGTGCAAACACTTCCTTTGTCCGTTCCACAAGCCCGGTCTGCTTCCCATTGCTATCCAACAAACCGTTTACGCTCTGATCTACCATATCCGCCTGGCTGTGAAGCTGTGCAAAGATCTTTGTTATACTGCCGGTTGCCTCTTTCGTCTGCTCAGCAAGCTGTTTGATTTCGTCCGCCACCACTGCAAAACCTTTCCCGGCATCGCCTGCATGAGCTGCCTCTATGCTTGCGTTTAATGCCAGCAGCGTCGTCTGTCCTGTAATACCCTCAATCAGGCCGAGTATTTCTTTTGCCTCGGCTGTCCGTTCCAGCAAAACTTCCATCGCCTCCTTGACCTGCCGGCCTGTCTCGCAGCTCAAATCCGACGCTCTGCCCAGCTCCTGCATATCCTTATCGCCTGCCTGTGCCGCCAGTCGGATCCCGTTAAACTTTTCCAGGATCTGTTTCACTGTAATTTTTGCGGTATCCGTCAGGCTGCCGATGTTTTCGGTCATTTCAAGCTGGTTCGCTATGGTGTCAGCCAGTTCGTTTGTTCCTGTTACGATCCCGTCGATGGAACGCTTGCTGTTTTCCCCCTGCGCGGCAATCTGCTGTGATTCCCCGCTGATTTTTACAATATCGCTGCTCAGATGGCTTACGGCATCCACCATTTTTTTCAGTACTTTCTCTTCTTTCTGCTGCTTTGAGCGAATGATCTCGATTTTGCTTTGTGCAATCACCGCAAGCGCACGGGAAGAGGTATACGAAAATAAAACTACCATCAGGATTAACGCCATCTGTATCTCATAGTTTACAATGTCTCCTGCCGCCGCCCCGCCCATCACGCCGCCTGCAATATAGACAAGATTGATAAAAACAGTCAGCATACCGAGCAGGAGAGATATTTTTTTATCCTGATAAACGGAAAAAATCACCAGAATCGGTATAATATAAACAAACGACAGTATACTGACCGATGTCCATAACACAAACGCATACAGAATTTCATATCCGATTCCCGCAATCAGCCTGAACGAAAGCGAAGCTTTGTTTTTTCTGTAAACGGCAAAAGCAGCCAGAAACGGCAAAAGCAAAAACAGCGTAAATATCCCAACATAAACGGGCGTCCTGTTTCCTTTCACCAGTTCCACAAGATAGGCTGCAAAAAGTATCGCTACCACAATCGCATACCCTGTCACGGCTTTTTTATTCATAAATTCAATTTCATTATGCTGCATAATCTGCACTGCCCTCCCGGTTATCTTTCAAAACCGAACCTGACCCGTCTGTATTCCGGCGCTCTTCATCCGGCTTTTCATCTGTTTTTTCTTTTCGTACATCCGATCGTCTGCGATCTGATATATTTTCTCAATGTCACGATCGGTCTGACTGCCGCACGCATAGCCATAGGCAATTGACATATTCAAATCTGCTGCATCCTGATTTTTTCTGGCAAGATTTTCGGAAAATTGTTCCATCATTGCAGTGATCTCAGCCTGGTCTGACGTTCGCAGGACAGCCACAAACTCGTCTCCGCCCATTCTGGCCACAATGCCATGTTCCTCAAAAGTCTTCGCAATCACATCTGCAGCGCTTTTAATCAAAATATCGCCTTTCGCATGACCGTAGGTATCGTTCATCGCTTTCAAATTGTTCAGATCAAAACATACTACCGTATATTTGAAATCTTTTTCTTCTTTCAGTCTGTTCATATATTCCATACAGTAACGGCGATTGTGAAGCTGTGTCAATTCATCGGTATAAGCGCTTTTAATCAGAAAATCCCGCTCTTTTTCCTGCATCATTTTCTGCGTCATTTCGACATAAAACGTGATAAACAGCATACAGATAAAAATCATAATCCCGCCGGAAGACACTCCTTTTAAGTTGAAAATATCGCTGCCGAAATAGCGTCCAAGATTATAACCGAACATATCATATACCATGCAGCAGGTAATCACCAGCATACCTACAACCGATAAGCGGTTCGCAATTTTAGAATATCTTAAGTTCATCAGCAGTACAACAAAGAAGAACACGAGACCTCCCACAAGAATGAACTGCATATATTTCAGAGTTGCAGCCATATGTACAAGATCAGCTGTATGAAGCCCAATCATCACCGAAACACCGACAAGTTCCACCGAAAGAAAAATAAAATAAATTCTTTTCAACAGTTTATTTTTTAAGTTGACTACTTCCTCATATAAATAAACAGTCAGTGGTATCGGCGCCAGATAAAGCGTAAGGTAGTTGATCAGCGAAATCGAATACAACGGGACTGCAAAAATCTGCATGATATTATAGTAACATAACGTCCAAAGCCCCATACAGATCGAAAAAAGAGAAATGCAGAACAGACGGATATATTTTCTTGAAAATACCAGTGCAAAAATTGTGATCACACAGACAATTAATCCGAATATCACAAGGAAACTGCCGCAGAACAGCGGAAGCCTGTTCTCTGTAATCAATACGCGATATGCGTTTTCCCATTCATAAATCCTTACAGAGTCGAATTTTGTAAATACATTATCTTCAGCCAAACACAATTCTATGCGCAGACTTTTTCCCTGATATTCATTGGGAAATTTCACAAACTGATATCCGCTTCCAAGCGTCTTCTTATTGGCCAGCCGCTCATATCCGTATTCAAAAATCCGCGTATCGTCAACAAACATTCTGACTGCGCTGTGTCTGACATAGAAGCGCAGCGCTCCCTCCACCAGACCCCAGTCAGACGGAAGCGGTCTCGTCATTGTAATACGGTCGCCCGATTTAAGCCCCTGCACATGAAAATCTGCCAGCGAAACATTCGGATAAACTTCCTCGTTTACTGTAATATTCCAGCTATCATCCAGTGAAACGAACTGCGATAAAGCCTTATAATCCATCGTCAGCATTCTGTCTACTTCAGGTATGCAAAAAAGCACACTCATCAGCGCATAAACAATCCATACGATTTTTAAAATCTTTCTGGCAGACGTTTTATCCAGTTTCATTACGCACACCCCTTATGTATCCGCACCTGTTCGATTCAGACAATTTCCACACTCACCGCAACATACCGGTTTTTCTTATTCTATCATAACCGCATTTTGTGTTCAAGAATAAGACGCAAAAAAGAATGCGCTCCGCGCATTCTTCGCGCCCGCGTTTTTATCTTATCGGAAAGTCTGTACTTTCATACGTTAATGCAACAAGGTCTTTCCTATAAGATAAAAAAGGATATCAAAGCTATCCTCTGATATCCCTTTTTATTGCAGTATATGTCTTTCCGGCAGAAAGTCATTATTTATAATTTACGATTCTGCCGAAATCCGCCTTTAACGATGCGCCTCCTACAAGCCCCCCGTCAATATCCGGTTTTGCAAACAGCTCTGCGGCATTGCCGGCATTTACAGAACCGCCATACTGGATACGGATGGATTCTGCCGTTGCATCGTCATAGATCTCACGAATACATGCGCGTATCGCACCACAGACTTCCTCCGCCTGATCGGATGTCGCTGTTTTTCCGGTTCCGATTGCCCAGATCGGTTCATAAGCAATCACGATAGACGCAGCCTGCTCCGCCGTCACGCCAACCAGATCAGACTTAATCTGTGTGCGGATGAAGTCAATTGTGATTCCCATCTCACGCTGCTCCAATGTCTCGCCGCAGCAGAGAATCGGTGTAAGACCCGCTTCAAGGGCTTTCTTTACTTTTTTATTCAGAAGCGCGTCATCTTCTTTGAAATAATCGCGTCTCTCGGAATGACCGATAATTACATACTTTACGCCGGCGTCCACAAGCATTTCCGCCGAGATCTCTCCGGTATAAGCGCCCTTTTCCTCAAAATACATATTCTCTGCACCAACCGCTACGGCAGAGCCTTTTACTGCTTCTACAACCGGCACAATATCAATAGCCGGAACGCAGTATACAACTTCCACGTCATCACTTGCAACAAGCGGCTTTAATTCCTCGACAAGCCTGACTGCCTGGCTTGGCGTCATATTCATTTTCCAGTTTCCGGCTACAATTTTCTTCCTTGCCATAATTTCCCCTCATTCCGCCGCCGGCCGACCACCGGCAGCACTTATATTTTTTTTCAGAAACCTTATTTGTCGTCTGCAGCTACAACGCCCGGAAGCTCTTTGCCCTCTAAAAATTCAAGGGAAGCGCCGCCGCCGGTCGAGATATGGCTCATCTTATCGCCGAAACCAAGCTGATTTACCGCTGCTGCAGAATCACCGCCGCCTATGATTGTAGTTGCATCCGTCTCGGCCAAAGCTTTTGCTACTGCAATCGTTCCGGCTGCAAGCGTCGGATTTTCAAACACACCCATCGGGCCGTTCCAAACAACCGTCTTTGCAGACTTCACCGAGTCGGCATAGAGCTCGGCTGTCTTCGGACCGATATCGCAGCCCTCCCGGTCTGCCGGCATATCTTTGACATCACAGACTTCTACTTCCACCGGAGCGTCGATCGGATTCGGAAATTCCGGAATTGTCACGGAATCCACCGGAAGAAGCAGTTTCTTTCCAAGTTTTTCCGCTTTTTCAATCATTTCTTTACAGTAGTCCAGTTTGGAATCGTCAACAAGAGACTTACCGATCTCATACCCCTGCGCCTTTAAAAATGTATAAGCCATTCCACCGCCGATAATCAGCGTATCGCATTTTTCCAGAAGATTTGAAATTACGTTTAATTTGTCTGCAACTTTTGCACCGCCAAGTATTGCCACAAAAGGACGTACCGGGTTTTCCACTGCGTTGCCAAGGAAATTAATCTCTTTTTGCATCAGATAACCGACCGCATTCTCGCCGCCTTTTTCGCTGATAAATTTTGTAACGCCGGCAACAGATGCATGTGCTCTGTGCGAAGAACCAAATGCATCACATACGTATACGTCTGCAAGGTCAGCAAGCTCTTTGCTGAATTCCTCTCCGTTCTTTGTCTCTTCCGCACCGCGGAAACGCGTATTCTGAAGCAGAACCACGTCTCCCTCGTTCATCTTTGAGACAGCATCTGTTGCCGCTGCTCCGGTAACATGATCATCCGCTACAAATACAACATCTTTTTCAAGTTTCTCGGATAACTTCTTTGCAACCGGCGCTAAAGACTCGCCTTCGTTCGGGCCGTTTTTTACTTTGCCAAGATGGGAACAGAGAATCACTTTACCGCCGTCGTCCATTAACTTCCGGATCGTAGGAAGCGCTGCATTGATACGCGTCTCATCGGTAATGCTGCCGTTCTTTAACGGGACGTTAAAATCACATCTTACCAGTACGCGTTTGCCTTTTACATTGATATCGTCTACTGATTTTTTGTTTAATGACATGGGTTTGTCCTCCTTATGAACATAAGGCCCGGCCCTTCTGGGACCGGGCCTCGCAAAAGCCTCTTATCGGTTTTATCCGGGCTGATTATGCCAGCTCGCTGAAATATTTGATGGTACGTACCATCTGAGAAGTATAACTGTTCTCATTGTCATACCAGGAAACAACCTGTACCTCATACTGATCGTCGGAAACCTGATTTACCATAGTCTGTGTTGCATCAAATAAAGAACCATAGCTCATTCCGATTACGTCGGAAGAAACGATCTCGTCCTCATTGTAGCCGAAAGACTCGTTTGCCGCTGCTTTCATCGCTGCATTGATATCCTCTTTTGTCACGCCTGCCTTTTTCACAACAGCCGTTAAGATTGTGGTAGAACCGGTCGGAGTCGGCACACGCTGTGCAGAACCGATCAGTTTGCCGTTCAATTCCGGAATAACAAGGCCGA
>CAMUHN010000098.1 GCA_947088675.1 uncultured Roseburia sp. | reverse complement strand
GCCTTTTTTCAAGGCTTTCAAGTACTTTTTCTTACATTCAACTGTCAAACTCCCGTGCGGAAAATCAGGATGCTGATCCCGAAAAAGAGGTAAATGGTCAGCATGGTGTTTCCTGTAAAATCAAAAAGAACTGTGACTCATATGAGCCACAGTTCTTTTCTGCTGCCAGAACGGCATGCGGGCGGCGCGGCGGGCAGTATATTGCAATTACTTTGCAGACATGCTATAATGCAAAAAATAAATTGCAAAAGAGAGGGGAAGCAATGAAAGAACTGATTCATCAGAATGACCGTTACGGGATGAACTGGATTGAGGGAAACACAGAATGGGGCGTTGTGAAAGCTCCTGCCGGAATTGAAGTGCAGATAAGATCTGAGTCGTGCGGGGATACGATACAGGAAGAATATCGTTTTATAAATAAGACAGACCATCCGATTTCAATTGCATTAAAAGATATTTCAATCTATACGCCTTTCCAGGACAGTTATGCGGATGCGCAGACATGTATGACGAATCGATGCCATACACATATCTGGTGCGGGGAGGAGATTTCATTTGTGATGGCGCTTCGTATGGGAGGGGAGGGGCCGCATCCCGGACTTGTACTGACAGCCGGCTCTCTGGGCGGTTACAGTGTTGAGCGTGATCCGGATCAGAGCAGTAATGACCGCGGTGATTTTCTGATGCATCCGTCGCCGGTCTGTCTTTTGCCGGGAGAGCAGGAAACAATCGCCTGGACGCTGTTCTGGCATGAGGGAAAAGAAGATTTTTATCGGAAACTTGGCGTATATAATCCAAAGTATCTTTATGTGAATGCAGAAAATTATGTAGTTTTCGAACAGGAGGAGATCCGGCTTCGAATAGAGCCGGTATTTCCATTTTCCCAAACTGACGTTTCGGTGGAACGGGATGGAGAACAGATTGATTATTCCGTTTCGGATGGCGTGATTTATGTGAGGGAACAGAATGCGGCATATGGAGAGCATCGGTATTTGATCACAGTTTTGGGAGTCCGTACACATTGTCATATCCTTGTTCTGCCCCCTGTGGAAGAGCTTGCAGGATTGCGTTGCCATTTTATTGAGCAAAAGCAGCAGTGTAAGAATCCGGGCAGCGGCCTTGACGGCGCCTACCTCATTTATGACAATGAAGAAAAGAAGCAGTTTTATGATTCCGAATACGATTTTAACGGCGGGCGAGAGCGCGTTGGCATGGGGATTCTGATGGCAAAATTTTTGCAGAAGCACAGAGATGCAAAGCTTGCAGAAAGTCTGGCAGACTATATTGTCTATGTGGAGCGGGAGTTGTTTGACATACAGACCGGAATTGTCTATAACGACTATCACAGAGATAACAGTTATAAACGGCTTTATAATTATCCGTGGATGAGCCTTTTTTATATCGAATTATATAAACTATATCAGAAACGCGATTATCTGCTCTATGCATACCGTGCAATGAAAAGCTTTTATGATCAGGGAGGCACAGGCTTTTATGCGATAGAAGTTCCGTTAAAAGAACTGTATACTTTATTGGATAAAGCAGGTATGGAAGAAGAGAAAGCGGTTTTGATCAACTTTTTTCGAGAGCACTGTGACTGTATTCTTGCCAATGGATGTAATTATCCGGCGCATGAAGTCAATTTCGAACAGAGTATTGTAGCGCCTGCAGCTGCGCTGCTGTTGCAGATGTATGAAGTAACCGGGGAAGAAAAATATAAAAAGGGAGCGAAACAGCAGCTGGACGTGCTTTCACTTTTTTCAGGATTCCAGCCGGATTATCATCTGTATGAGACGGCAATACGTCATTGGGACGGGTACTGGTTTGGTAAGCGCAGACTTTTTGGGGATACATTCCCGCATTACTGGAGCGCATTAAGCGCAAACGTATTTTATGAGTATGCAGAGATTTCCGGTGACGTAACTTACCGGAAAAGAGCAGATGCATGCTACCGGGGAGTGTTAAGTCTGTTTCGGGCGGACGGGAGCGCATCCTGTGCTTATGTGTATCCGGTTACGGTAAACGGAAAGGATGCGGAGTTTTATGATCCTTATGCAAATGATCAGGACTGGGGCCTTTATTTTATGCTGCGGTATCTGGAAAACTGTGAATAAGTAAAGATTTTAACGCCTCCGCCGCTACGGACAGGGGGCGTTTTTTTTGTTCCACAAGAAATAT
The DNA here is from genome assembly GCA_947088675.1 of uncultured Roseburia sp. Lineage (GTDB taxonomy): Bacteria > Bacillota > Clostridia > Lachnospirales > Lachnospiraceae > Roseburia. The sequence continues at coordinate 6,226 of CAMUHN010000098.1, read as the reverse complement.
CTCCCGTACGGGAATCTGTTCTTTTAACGGAATGCGGCACAGATCGCCTGCGGTCAGCGCTTCTTTTGCAAGTTCTTCCGGAAAAAAGCCAAGACCTAAATTGTTCTTTACCATAGGCAGGATCTGGTCCGTTGTGGCCGCTTCAAAATCCGGTTTCAGATTCAACCCGAAACTGCGGTAAAAATTTTCATAAAAGCGGTAACTCATCGTATCTTCCCCAAGGCTTACATGCGGATATTGACAAATCTGCGCCAGAGAAACCGGATATTCTGTCAGATGGGAAAATGCGTTTCCTCCGATTAAAATATCCTGAAACGGCATGAGAGAGCGCACATGAAAAACATCAGGGATATCGGCGGGAGAGGCGACAACGGCAAAATCCACGGTTCCCTGTTTTACGGATGCGATTGCCTGACGCGTCAGATGGTTTTGAATGCGAATGCGTACCCCCGGATTTGTCTCCTTATATTTTTTTAAAGCGGGCAGCAGAAGAAGATGCAGCGCTGTCTCGCTGGCGCCCACACAGACAACGCCTTTGTGCAGTTTGGTCAGCATTTTGATTTCATCTTCCGCAGACATCAGATGCTCTACTGCAATTTTTACGTGGGAATATAATTGTTCGCCCTCCGGCGTCAGGGAAATACCGCGGTTAGAGCGGACAAAAAGCCTGCATCCCAGATCATGTTCCAGCAGTTTAATTGTGCGGGAAATATTGGGCTGGCTGTTGTGCAGGATGTCGGCGGCCTGTGTTATATTTTTATATTTTGCTGCAAAATAAAAGATACGGTAATATTCATAGTTGATTTCCATAGATTCTCCCTTTGCTATATAAAAATAATATGGCTGCAATATGAAACATATATTTTTCAAATCGCTCCGTTAAAAGTATAATAGCAATCAGAAGAAATTGCAACCATGAGGGAGGAAAAACAGATGAATCAGGATTTGACTGTGGGAAAACCGGATCGTGTATTATGGAAATTCTGCGTGCCGCTGTTCGGCAGTATTTTGTTCCAGCAGCTGTATAATATTGCTGACAGTTTCGTTGCGGGCAGGTTTTTAGGGGAAAACGCACTTGCAGCTGTGGGGAACAGTTACGAGGTGACGCTGATTTTTATTGCATTTGCATTTGGATGCAATATGGGGTGTTCGGTAATTGTCTCGCAGCTGTTTGGCGCAAAACAGTATGGGGAGATGAAAACGGCAGTCTGTACATCTATGGCAGCAGGCGCCGTGATCTGCGTTATTTTGATGACGGCGGGCTTTTTGGGGTGCAGTTCGCTGCTTACACTGATTCAGACACAGGAGGAGATCTTTGCGGATTCCATGCTGTATCTGGATATTTATATCTGGGGATTTCCGTTTCTTTTGTTTTATAATGTAGCAACCGGGATTTTTTCTGCGCTCGGCGATTCCAAAACACCTTTTCTATTTCTGGCCGTATCATCCACATCAAATATACTGGTTGATATTCTGTTCGTCTGTGTTTTAAAGATGGGAGTATCAGGCGTGGCATGGGCCACATTCCTGTGTCAGGGAGTAAGCTGTATTCTGGCGGTACTGGCCGTGCGAAAAAGGCTTTCCGGTATTCCGACAGACGGCAAAGTACGGCTGTTTTCGGCAAAACTGTTAAAAAAGATCGCAGTGATCGCTATACCAAGCATTTTTCAGCAGAGTTTTATCTCCATAGGAAATATTGTAATTCAGGGTGTAATCAACGGATTCGGCGTAGGCGTTACTGCCGGTTATTCCGCTGCGGTTAAGCTGAATAATCTGGTCGTTACGTCGCTGACTACAATCGGAAACGGTGTGTCAAACTATACGGCGCAGAATATTGGGGCGGGACAGATGCCGCGTATCAAAGCCGGTTTTTTTGCGGCAGTAAAAATGGTATGGCTTCTATGTGTTCCAATTGTAATCCTGTATCTTTTTGCCGACGAATTTTTCATCCGGATCTTTCTGGAAAAGCCGTCTGCGCTTGCGCTGCTCTCCGGAACCAGATTTTTGCACATTGTATCGCCGTTTTATTTTGTGATATCCGTAAAGCTGGCGGCAGACGGTATCCTGCGCGGCGCGGGACTTATGAAGCAGTTTATGACGGCGACCCTTTTTGACCTTGCACTGCGCGTGATCCTTGCGGTTGGCCTGTCGGGTCCGTTCGGCTATCCGGGGATCTGGTGCGCATGGCCGATCGGATGGTGCCTTGGCACGGCGCTGTCCCTGTGGTTTTATAGCAGAGAGCCGTGGCAGAAGCAAAAAAATTAATACGTCGAATATAGTGGCTTTAGAAGCCATATTTCCACAGATTCAGGTTACTGTACGGTTGCATTTTTCGGGTAAGCCCTGTTCGATAGAATGTGATTATAAGCAGGTGCGTGATGTCAGAGCGAGTTTGACTTTGGCGTTGCCATCAACAGTTCAAATTTCCAAGTGTCGGTTCTCTGTATTTTCAAATTTAATCAAACAAAAGGCGCCGTTGGTTCATCTAATAAGTGTAAGATATAATACAAGAGATCCGGACTCTTGCGAAAGGAGGAAAACTGGTGTGAACCTGTTGGTAAAGAGAGCAAGGAAACATGACAAGAGCGCATTTGTACAGCTGATGGAACAGGAAGGAAAGTCCATGTATAAGGTGGCGAAAGCCATATTAAAAAATGATGAGGACGTCGCTGATGCCATGCAGGAAACAGTTCTGACATGCTGGGAAAAGATCGACACATTAAAAAAAGAGAAATACTTTCGTACATGGCTGACCCGTATTTTAATCAATAACTGTAACGCAATCTACAGACAGAGAGCAAAGACTTCGTCGGAAGATGCAGCAGTGGAAAGAGTGTTTTTGGAAAGTGGTTTTGCTGATGTAGAATGGGAGAATTTTTTAAACTGTCTGGAAGAAAAATATCGAACCGTTATTATTCTTTATTATGTACAGGGATTTAAGAGCAGAGAGATTGCGCAAATCCTTCAGATCAATGAGAATACGGTGAGAGGCAGACTTTCTGCCGCGAGAAAGAAGCTGGAAGAACAATATATGGGAGACGGCGGGAGACGGCGGCAATCGGAATGCGAAAAGAAACAGTCATTTTATACGGCAGGAAGGAGAGTTTCGTATGAAAAATAACAGCAGAAATGAATTTGATGTTCTGATCAGCAAAATGAATGAAATAGAAGTTCCGGAGCATGTCTGGGAGAGATATCAGGATACGCTTCGAAACCTTCCGGAGCAGCAGAAAAAACATACTTCCTCAAACAGCCATTGGGTCACATATGCCGCTTCGGCTGCCGCAGTTCTTCTGGTTTTTTCAGCCGTATGCTTTTCCAATCCGGCTTTGGCTGCGAGAATCCCGTTTATCGGGAGGATTTTTACGGAGGTGCAGGAGTCATTCACATTTTCCGGGGAATACGACAAGATGGCGGATGTCTTATCGACGGAAAACGCCGAAAACCCGGAAGAGAGCTCTTTGGCATATACGGCTGAAAATGCCGGCGTGACATTTACGGCGTCGGAAATTTACTGTGACGGTTTATCTGTCTTTTTGACAGCCGAGGTAAATGTGGAACAGGGAGGATTAAAAAATCTGCCGTCGGGGCTTTTGTATCTCGAGGGCAGCTGGAAAATTACCGGAGAAACAGAAGAGAAGATGCTGATGAATAACAATCTGGAGGGAAAGGCTGTTGATGATCATACATTTATCGGAATGGTTAAATTTGATCTGGATGAGATCGGCATACAGGACGGATCCATAGACTTGAAGCTTTCCGGGATCCAATATGACGATAGTAATGATACGTTTGAGGATGATATCTCTGCCTCTCATAAAATAAACGGCACATGGGATTTCTGTCTTCCGTTTACTGTGGATACGCAGGCTGTCAAAAAAATCCGCCTTGATCAGGAAAACCGCGGTTATCGTCTTAAGGAAGTGTTTGTATCCCCCTGTCAGGTGATAACGGAAACGGATGTGCCATACACAGAGAAAGAGTTCAGCCGGGAAGACTTTGAAAAAATGATGCTGGAAAAAACGGGCGGTTCTCATGATTTTGGAATAACCTATGAGGAATATATGGAGCAGTCCGGGAAAAAATATGCGGAATGCAATACGATACTATTTAATCAGGACGGTGAGAAACTGATCCCGATGCAGGAGGTAAACGGACGTTCTGTAAGTGCAGTTCAGGGGAAAAAGATTTCCAGACTTTATATTTATGTCACAGACAGTTTTGACGTATGGATCGAACTTCATGAGAAAGGCATGGACTGCGAGGCAGCAAAGCAGGCGGTGCTGTATGCTGAAATTGATCTTGAAAACGAATGAGCACGATGTTTTCTTTTCCAGGGAACCAGAGAAAAGACGGCAGATAATGCCATAGCGGAGATAATAACAGAATAACACAGACAGTAAAGCAGTGAATTGGTTTTTCTATTTAGAAAACAATTCGCTGCTTTTTCTGTTGTCAGGGAGATACAATGAACATGGACAAAATACAGGGAAAATCCTATGATTGTTTTTGTATATGACAAAGCAGCACAGGAAAGGAAACAGAATGCGGCAGAACAGGAAAATAAGCGGAGCGTTAGAATTGTTTATAAAAATAAGTGGTCAAAAGTTGCGTAGAACTGTTAAATCTTAACCAAAAAGCCGAATAAGGCCATAGACTTCGTATTCCGGAATCAATCTGACCAAAATTTTGACCACCTACAGAACATTCTGCAGCGGCACGACAACTTATTTTATCTTTCAGGAAAGACAATCCCATTCCGCCATTCATGGGGGAATGGGATTGAAGCGGGCCTGGCCGCTTTGTTCTCAGCTCATGAGCTTTTCAAGATGGCTGCGCTTTAATTCCATTGAGGAATGTACATAAATATTCAGGGTAGTGCTGACATTGGAATGTCCCAGCATTTCGCTCAGGGATTTAATATCCACATCCGCCTCAACGCATCGGGTGGAAAATGTATGGCGAAGCACATGAAAATTGGTATCTGTGATTCCGTTGTTTTGTAAAAACTTATGATACCGGTATTCATAGGTGCGGGGACTCAGGAAAGTGCTTTTATCAGAAATTACATAATCTGAACAGGAGTTTTCTTTTGCTTTTACAAGTATGGCAAGCAGCCGTGAATTGACAGGGATATCACGGAGTGAAGTTTTGGTCTTGGGCGTATCTACGATAAGCTTTGTTTTTGCTGTCTTTCCATTTATCCTGTATTCGGGCGCATCATTTTTCACTCTGACGATAGTGTGGCGCACATGAATGATTCTTGCTTCAAAATCAATATCAGACCAGCGCAGCGCACATATTTCACCGATGCGGAGCCCTGCATTGAGTGCAATTGCTATTCCCACAACGGTACCGGATAATTCTTCCTGCAGCAGCTGTGTAATGTTAGTAAGGTCTTTCGCGCTCAGTACATCAACGGTTTTTCTGTCCTCAGCGGGCATAGTGATAGGCGCTTTCAGAATATTTCTGTAGTTTTTCATGACAGCGTAAGAAATGACCGATCTGATAAGGATCCCCATTGTGCGTACATAGGAACTGCTAAGAGGCGCCGTTTTGCCGCCTTTCGAAAAAAGCGCCCCCTTTGCCTTTTTCTCTGCCAGAAAAGAATTGACCGAATATTCGTCGATATCTGTGACAGGCGTATTACCAAATGCCGGGAGAATATGATTATCAAACATATGATGGTATTTCAATTGGGTGGATGCTTTCTGGTTCATTTTATTGCTCAAAAACCATTCTTCCGCAACCTGGGAAAACGTTTTTCCTGTTGCCTGAAAATCAGCAGCTGTCCGAAAAGGCTGGCATTCTGTCATAGGGTGGTCCGCATAAAAATGCAGCAGCTTTGCCTTTACATCCCTATAACTTCGTGCATAAATAGACTTGGTTTTCTTTACGCCATTTATCGTTATTACAATGCGGGCTTCCCAGCGTCCATCTTTTCTTTTATGTATATTTTCACCTTTTCTTGCCATTGTTTTCCTCTCTTTCCCAAAACTCCTTTTTGACCATTGAAATGACCACTTTTCATCATAAAAAGCGTTTTATTTTATGGTTCTACCAGACAGCTTCATTTTTGCAGTTATCAGATAGAACAACAAAAAAACAAATTTTAAAATAAAATGGTTGATTATCTCAAAAAAGCCTTGATTTACGGGCATACGCGCAGGACTTCAAGCTGAATTTACTACCAATTTACTACTTTTGAGGGAAAGAGCCTTGATAT
>CAMUHN010000097.1 GCA_947088675.1 uncultured Roseburia sp. | reverse complement strand
GGATGTCCGTAAAATCTTCCCCGCTGTTTACAAGATCGCGCAGTTTTTCCAGATCGTCTTTGCCGGTAATCGTATAGGGATCCTCCGCTGTTCCCGCGCCTGCAAATGCCGGCCCTTCCTGCACTGCGCTTTCTATATAGTCGCTGTATTCTTCCCACGCAGTCATGTAAGCATCCAGCGCTCCTCCCGGAACTTTGATCCCTTTTGTTTGATCGCTGATAAATTTACTGCCGGAAAAAACACCTGTTCCGATCGCTGCCGGCGCCTCGCCCATTACATGGACCGCCGCAAGGTTTCCGCAGCCTGCAAATGCGCTGTCTGCAATCGTCGTTACGCCGCTTTGTATCTCCAGCGTTTTTACCTGCGCTTTATATGCCGCACCCTCCGTGTTCCAGTTCGTCACCCCTGCATTTGATGTAATCGTCAGGCACCCGGCTTCGTCAAGCATCCAGCCTGTACCGGAAGCGATCGTGATCGACACCGTACCGTCTGTAATATATTTTGCCAGACGGCTCCATACCTCCTGATAAACAGCCACACATCCTTTCGGAACCTGAATATTTTTTTTAATACTGTTCATAACCTGAGTATTGGGAAACAGCTCGTCTCCCCAATCCGATACCTTTGGCGGCGTTTTGCCAAGCATGATCACTCTCTGCAGATTTTTGGAATACGAAAAAGCATACGTTTCCATTTCCGTCACACTTGCCGGAATTGTTACGCTTTTCAGACCATAGCAGCTTTCAAACGCGCGAGTCCCTATTTTTTTCAGGCCATCAGGCAGATTGATTTCCGTCAGACCTGCTCCGCTAAAAGCATAACTTCCTATGCCCGTCACACTATCCGGCAGATCGATCTCTGTCAGTGCGCCGCACCTGCGAAACATAGAGTTCGGTATTGTTTTCAGATTGTGCGGCAGCGTAACATTTTTCAAAGAATCGCAGTCACCAAACACACCAAAAAACATAGAACTGCCAATCGATGTCACACTATCCGGCAAATGGATCTCTGTCAGTGCACTGCACTTGTAGAACGCATCCTCTCCGATCGTCGTCACACTATCCGGCAGATTGATCTCTGTCAGACCGCTGCACTCCGAAAAAACACCGTTTCCTATTTCTTTCAGGCCGTCCGGCAGCGTAACCGCTTTCAGACTGCTGCACTTGTGAAATATTCTCTCCTCCAGCTTTGTCACTGCAGACAGCAGCGTAACCGTTTCCAGACTGCCGCACTCCGAAAACGCATAAGTATTGATAGTCGTTGTTCCTCCCGCCGGCAGCGTAACCGTTTTCAGACCGCTGCACTTTGAAAATGCGTAACTGCCGATATTGGTCACGGTATTCGGCAATACAATTTCGGGCAGACCGCTACAGCCTGAAAACGCATAATTTCCGATCCTTTGCAGGCCGTCCGGCAATGCGGCAGCCGACAGTGCGCTGCACCCCGAAAACGCATAATTTCCGATACCTGTCAGCCCTGCTGGCAGCGTAACCGTTTTCAGACTGCTGCACTTGGAAAACACGTGATTTCCGATACTCGTCACACCATCCGGCATTTCGATGCTCGTAAGGCTGCTGCACTCCGAAAATGCGTACACATCAATGAGGGTCAGGCTATCAGGCAACGCAACAGTCGACAGCGCGCTGCACTTTAAAAACGCGTTCTCTCCGATACTCCTCACGCTATCCGGTATTTCGATGCTCGTAAGGCTGCTGCACCCCGAAAACGTATTAGACCAGATTGACGTTATATTCTTTGGCAGTTTGACTCCCGTAAGGCTGCTGCACCCCAAAAAAATACTGTTCTGGAATACTGTCACAGTATCCGGTATTTCAATGCTCGTAAGGCTGTTGCAGTCTCTAAATGCATAAGCATAAATATTTTTCAGTCTGGGGGGCAGCGTGATACTTTTGAGACTGCTGCAGCCCGAAAACGTTCTAGCATATAACGTTTCCACCCCATCCGGTATTTCCACCTCTATCAGATTCTTGCAATCTCCAAAATCCTCCATGGAAAGCTCTTTCAGGCTGTTCGCGGGATACAGGAACACTGCCCTTTTTACTTTCTCTGCTAACGTAGCGTCTGCTTCTCTTCCTTCTTGCCATGCGCCCGTCCGCTTGATAATTGCCAGCGTTCCGTCAGCATCGAGCAGGTAACCTGCCTCGCTTACGTTCTCAGCAGAGCCCCAAACGCCGGAAGAAACAACATCGTCCGCCGTAATATATTGTACAAAGGACTCCCAGCTTTCCGCTTTCAGATAATCCCACGCGCATCCGTCAGGAATATGTATGCCCTGCTTTACATTCTTCACAAATGCGCAATTGTAAAAAGCGTTACCTCCCAGCATCGGCGGCGTTGTGCTGTTTAAGGTTACTTTCGCCAATTCACTACAGCCGTTAAATGCATTGCTCCCCAGACTTTCCAGTTTCTCCGGCAGCTCTATTTCCGTCAGCAATTCACAACCTTGAAAAGCCTTGTTTCCTATGCTTGTCACGCTATCCGGCAGTTGTATGCTCCGAAGCCCCTTGCAGTTCTGAAACGCATAATTACCGATTTTGGTCAGGCTATTCGGCAGTGTCACTTCTGTCAGGTTAGATAAACCATAAAACATAGAGTCCGGTATTTCTGTCACACTTTCCTGAATTTCTGCCTTACGGATCTCTCCTCTCTTGTCTACACCGATAGCCTCTTTCCATGCTGTCATTCCCGCATCCGTTGCAATCGTCAGCTTATATTCCGTTTCGTCAAACGTCCAGTCCTGCCCGGCTGCCGGACTGCGCTCCCGTTTTTGCGGCGGCGCTCCCCTGTTTTGCATTTACCGTGACGCTCCACTGCACCGTCACAATCAACAGCATCACAAAAAACAGCGCCGCTATCATTCGTTTTAGCCGTATTTCTTTCTTTTTTACAGAAACCATAGTTCTTCCTCCATTCGCTTTTTTTCATAAGTCCAATTTATCAAATCAACAAATCCCAAACAACCCATCCGCCATGTTTCGCACTTTTTTGGGTATGGTTTGCAGTACGCAAAAAACAACTTAAGGTACAGTCTGCAAGCCCTTCGCAGAATTTAAGAGAATCCGAACCGTAAATATCCCGTTTTCAGCGGAGAAATCTCCCTCTCCCTGATAAAACGATACCACCCTCATCATACCGGCGCTCCCCGCCCCGTCACCCATGCCTGATTCCGGCACACTCTCTTTTATTTTCACATTTGATGCGCAGGTATTCCTGCACAGGATGACCAGCTTTTTCCCTTTCCGGATGACAGACAGATGAATTTGAGGGTTGGTCGACTTTGATTCGATACATCCGCGAATGGCATTTTCAATGGTACAGACAAGTACGACAGCCAGGTCTATCTCCCTCACGGCGGTATTCCCCGCCATCTTCACACACATGTCCACCTGAATATTTTCCCTTTCCGCCAGACTCTTGTAAGCAGTCAGAAGGCGGTCTATTGTCTTATTTTCACAAAAGCTCTTTTTTTTGCTCCCTTCCTCTTCCCTGTCCTCTTTCGTCTGACTGAGCAGCGCTAACTGGCGCCTTATGAGCTGCCCGTTCATCTCGATCAGTTCATGCTCCGTACGGTAACGTTTTTCTTTTCCCCGATGCAGATACAGATGAAAAACCATATATTGAATCAGCCCTGTCATAAACAAAAGAATCGCCGTCCGGCCGATACGCAAAACGGAAAAATCATGACTGCCCGGCCAGAACGCCACCAAAGATGCAATCAGTACAGACAAAAGCAAAGTTACGGCGCTGAACCAGTCCATCTCCTCCCGCAGGTACTCCGCCCCCTCCAGAAAACTTTTCCTGATTTTTCTGACAAGCAGGTATACAATGACTGCCACTAACAGAATCCGTACAATAATATCCGCCCACGGATTTCCCCCAAACCACAACCGTGAAAAGTCGATACCGCAAAAAACGGTTACGGAGAGCAGATAAAATCCCAGCGTCAGCTTATACAGCGACAGATACAGACTGTCCCTGCCAATCCACAGACAAAATATCCCAACCACAGGAATGGACAATAACCCTGCAAACCGGACAAAATTCTCCCGATCCATCAGATACCAGAAACTATAGCAAACCGTGACAAGCAGCCAGAACAGAACGCAGCCTGCAATCAATTTTTTCCGGGACGCGGCCGGATGCTCCAGCAGCATAAAAACTGCCAGCATCAGTCCCGCTCCCAGCCCGTTGCGAAAAAAAGAAACCCAAACCGAACCACCAAGCATTTATTGTCACTCCTTCCTTTTACGATTTAAATATGACTTATCCCGTACAGCAGTCAGTTTCCCGCCTCCTGCAAAAAAACTGTAACCAGGGAAATCACACTATATCTCATTTCTCAAAACTCCAGCTCAGGGAAGCGGACAGACACCCCTGACCGAGATAATAAAGAATCCAGTTGGCTGACTGGATCTTTCCTGGCATTGCGAATCCAAAAAGCCAGAATAAAAGCAGATTATCAGAAATTAAAAATAAAACACTGCCTGCCATGATCAGGTATACTGCCTGCGCTCTCCCATGCCGGACACGCCACAGGGATAATGCCTTTATTACCATAAATGAGATAATTGCCGCATATCCTGTCAGAACCGGAAAAAGTCCCTTAAAATCAAACTTTCCAAGACACAAAATAAGCATCTCTGTCCCAAATACAAGAAAAATACCGGCAAAATCCACTTTTTGAACAGCAGATATTCTGCAAAAAGAAACAGAAAACATGATATGAGCAAGGGCAAAACCTGCAACGCCGAGAATAAACAGAATTCCTTCCTCTTTATCAAGAACAAGGAATATATCGCCTGACAATGAACAAAGCAAAGCAGCCATCATGGTTCGGGAAATCTTTTTATTCTCTTTTCTTTTTCTATAGCCACAGATACCCGCGAGTACAAAAAGGATGCTGGTAAGGGACTTTAGCACTATGGTCCATTCAACAAGATCATTTTGAAATACCGCAATTAAACCTCCCAGAGATATCAGCATCAAAACCTCTAATATAAGATACATTCCCTTTATCCACCTCGCTCTCTATCTCTCCGTTTTGCTCACTTCCAACAGTTCTTTTGCTATTAGCTCAACCTGTAAAAAGCTTTCCTCTGTCACTTCGGCAATCCGGCTTTGTCTGTTCGCTTTTTCTACAATGGAATCTGCGCGTTCCTGCGAATTCTTTACAAGCTCCTCCATCTGATCCGACATGTTCCGCACGTCCTGACTGCACTGCTTTGTCTGATCGCAGTCTTTTTCAATCTGCTCTATTTTTATTCGGGAATCAGCCTGAAGGCGCCCCAGATTGACCGCCTCCTTTCTCGCATCGGAAATCTGAGTAATTCCCGCATCTACAGAAGATAAATTCCTCTTATTGGAAAGCTTTACACATTGAAGCATTTCCATTATTTTCGAAACCATAGCAGTGATAGCGTCATTTGACTGTCTGGAACGTTCCGCAAGCACACGAACTTCATCTGCCACAACAGAAAAACCTTTTCCCTGTTCGCCTGCGCGCGCCGCTTCAATAGAAGCATTGAGTGCAAGAATATTGGTCTGTCCCGTAATCCGGGAAATTTCATCGGTAAATCCGGAGATTTCAAGGATACTTTTTTCGAGATTTCCAATCGCTTCTTCCGTTAAATTCGCTGCCTGCTCTATCTCTTTCATATCTGTAACCGCATGATCCATAATATCCACATAGTGTTCCATATGCTGACAGATTTTGTCTGAGATCAATCGTACATTCTTTGTACTGTCATCAATTGATCCGGAAGCCTGAACCATTTCGGATACAATCCCATGCATAGAACCTACATGAGAAAGACTTTTCATGCAGTCTTCGGATGTGTCCTGCGCCGAAGATACGATCGTCTCATTCGTCATCTTTGATTCCTGCACATTTGCTGCCAGCTCGTCCATCATTATCACCAGCTTTTGGGATACTTCCTCGCATTTGGACACAACAGCCGCCACCTGTTCTGTACTGTGCAAATTTTCCAGAAGTTTCCTGGAAGCTCCTGCTATATTGACAAATACTACGCTCATTACGATCTGTTCTATCGTAAAACCAGCCGAACGTGTCAGAAACCATTCCATATTTGTCGGGTATTCAATCTGCATAACGTTCCTGGATCTTAAAAAAAGTGAAATCAGAAGAAAAAAGTAACTGATCACGGATATCTGCTTTGTGAATTTTATATCAAAGAACATACAGCTGAATAACATTGCCAGTCCATACGTCATATAAATTCCAACAGCCGAATTGCCGCCCAAAAGCATGACAACCAGGCCAACTGACAGAACGCTGACATATTTCATAACCCGGAAGGAGACTCCCATCTTCTGGAGGATTCCCGGCCCAAGGGTACAGAAACATCCTGGAACAGAAAGCAGTGCCAGATCTTTATATCTGATCTGGAATATCCCGGCTGCCGTTGCCAGAAACAGAACAGGAAATACCAGCGTCATCCACCGCAGCACCTTTGTTAATTGTCGACATACCTTTGCATCATTTTGCTCAAAAAACTCTGATTGCGTTCCCAAAGTAACATCCTCCTGTCATGATCTTTTGACTGTTTATCGATATGCGTTTTTGATTTTTTCATTATATCAAAAAAGGCAAATTCGTTTTCTGTTCAGGAACGATTCGTATTTTTTTCGGTATACTTTGAATGAAAAGTACAATTGTATCCGGGCTTTGCACCCACCATTGATTTAGAGTTTTCTCAAAACAGGAACGAACTGGCATTCATAAAAGAATCTAACCTCAATAAACACCTTATGAAACCGTATCATTCCGATACAGGCTGTAAAAATTCAGAAAGCGGGTGCGCATTATGTTTGAAAATACCCCGATTTATTAACACGCAGGCAATGTCAGGAATTGCTGCAGATTAGCAAATCCAAAATGCTTGAACTGATTCACGAGGAATGGATTCCCGCCAGAAAGATTGCGGACAGATACCGGATTGAGAAATCAGATTTGATTGCGTTTATAAAATATTCTGCATATTGTAATTAAAATGGCATACACTTTTTCCAATTATAAGACAAAAAGCAGCGCTCATAAGATATAAAGATATCTCATGAGCGCTGCTTTTTGTCTCCTGTTGATAAAGAATACCAGACACATTTTCTATAAAAATTTTTCCGCTTTATCTGGCGTAAGGCCGAACTGCTCTACAATAGTTGCTTTTATCTCCGAATTCTCATGGCCAAACCTCCGAAGCACAGCTACCGTTCCCTGAATGCCTTTCTCAAGGCCTTGTTCCAAGCCCTGTTCCAAGCCCTGTTCCAAGCCCTGTTCCAGGCCCCTCTGCTGTCCTGCCCTTTCCCATTCTTTCTCTTTCAACTCCAGATCGGGTATCATAAATTCCATCAATGCTTCATACATATGCTCATCTCCTCTCGCTTCCTCAAAGGCCCTCTTATTTGCTCCGATGCTTACTCTTAAAACAGAATCAGCTAATTCTTTATCCCTCTTCCCTGACAGCCTCCCGATATTCTCAACCAGTTCCTGTATCTGCGGCTTTTCCAGTTTATCCGATAAAAAGCGTATCCATTTATGCTCGTTTTTATCCAGTTCATCCGTCACCACGATCTGCGTTGGAAACAGGACATGATCCTCGATATAGTAGATACCCTTATAAGGCTCTGACACCGTATATCCATGTTCTTTAAAATACCGGAAAAGTCCGCGCGGCTTTACCGCCCTTAAGATAGACACAGTAACATCATCCGCCTTAACCTCGTCAAGCGTTTTCCCATAGGACTTATAAAGTCCCGCATACGCCCCGGATTTATAAAAGACATCAATATCCAGATGGTCTTCCGGTGATTTGTATTCCATAATATTATGCCCGCGGAAGAACCCGCCTATTGCATTGGATATATGGACGCCCGCTTCTTTTTTTATCACCAGCAGGTCTATCTCCAAAGGCTTTGTATTCAGATTATATTCCTGCAGGAATGTCAAATCTTTTAGATTCTGCGACAATTCCAGATTCATGGCTGCCACAAATCCGGGATGCCACTGTACTTTTGTTTCATTCATTGAAATCTCCTTTTCTTTTTTCTTCTAACATATTTCAGCGAGATATAATGAACAATTTCATTATATCATATTTTCAGCATCTTACAACCCGCCTTTACCTTTTTCGTCTCTTCCAAAATACAAATCCACCCTGTATTTTTTGGATTCTCAAAGATTGACAAATGTTTTACATTGGTAAATATTCGCTTCCATTTTCTTCCATGTTACTGCCATTTTGTTCCCCTCGCTTCCCGATCAATCCATCCGCTCTGAAAACTTTAAAATTTGTGTGCTTTTTTGTGTGCTTTTTCAGTATAGCACGAAAAAAGCCCTTGAAAATACAATATTTTCAAGGACTTGTGTTACGTGCGTGAGAGGATTCGAACCCCCGACACCTTGGTCCGTAGCCAAGTGCTCT
>CAMUHN010000096.1 GCA_947088675.1 uncultured Roseburia sp. | reverse complement strand
TTTGCAATCTGCTTTTCTCTGTCTACGAAATTCAGATTTGTGTCAACTTTTTCGTACATCTCATAACCATACCTTTCCTGACTGCCTGTCAACTTTTCCGCAATATAACATTAAGTATATAGCGAAATGCGGATTCTGTCAAATCTTCCCTATCACATTTAAAAATCTCTGCCGAATCTGCTCGCAAAGCGCGGCCTCTTTTGTCTCGTCCCCGTCGAACGGCACAATACCGCCCGCCATATGCGCATGGCCTCCTCCAAATCCGATTCCTTTTAAAGCTGCGTTTATAATTTTTCCGGCATCAAGCTCCTTTTTTTCGCTTCTCACTGAAAAACGCAGGCCATCCTCCCGTCTGGAACAGACAACAGAAAACGTAACCTCTTTTAACGCGAGAAGGAAATCAGAAATATCCGCGGTCACCGGACAGTCTTTTCCCGCATCGGCAAACCCCACCTCGTCATAAATCCGTATACTTTCGATTGCTCTCGCATATGCGATCAGATCCTCATAACAGAGCGTACAGTTTTCCAGCATATAGAGCGTGGAATAGTCGCAGTCCTCATATAATCTGCAGATCACCTCCATATCCTGCCTGGAAACACCTCGGGAAAGATTATTTGTATCTATGCGTATCCCATAGGTCAGCACTGTCGCAATATTCTGATTAACCGGTATGTTATTTTCAAAAAAATAGGATGCAATAATCGTTGCGCAGGCGCCCGTCTGAGGCCGTACATCTTTAAAACGATAACTGCATTTTTCATTTTCCGGATGATGGTCGATGCAGATAATCTCGTCCCCTGTCATATCAATGATATTGGAATTGCCTTTCTGGGAATCCACAAGAATCACCTCGTCCTGCTCGCTTAGTTTTTCCTGCAGACTTTCTATAGGACACAGATCTATGGAAAAAATTTCGGCCAGTTTTATGGTACTGTAACGGTCAATTCGTCCGCTGTAGCAGATCGTAGACGCGATTCCCCGCACACGCAGAAGTTCCTGCAATCCATAGGCGCTCGCAATCGCATCCGGATCCGGAAAATTGTGCGTTTGAATATAGACATGTTTATTTTTGATCTGACTTACAATTTCATCTAATTTTGTCATTTTATTCCCCCTGAAAAAAAGCCGCGGAAGCCAGTTCACGAAAATCCGACACTTCCTTTACCCTGTCGCTGATCTTCCCAAATCCATAGGCCGCATGAATAAAATCAACCCCTGCTTCCTTTGAGGCCCGATAGTCCGCTTCGATATCACCGACATAAACTGCCCCCTTTAGATGGTTGCGCCTGACAATCAGCCGGATATTTTCCGATTTCTGTTGCAGGTTATTCCCATAGCACTCAATATCCCTAAAATAATGGCCAAACCTGTAATAATCCAGAAAAGCTTCAATATATCCTGCCTGACAGTTGCTCACGATAAACAGCGGATACTTCTCTTTCAAAATGGAAAGCGTCTCCTCCACGCCCTCATAGAGTCTTCCCCCGTTTTTACGAAGATAATCATTTTCCACCTGACAGCAGTAAGAAAGCAGCTTCATTCGCTCTTCTTTTGACAACATGCCAAACAGTTCATCCGCTATGGCTTCCATTGTCATCCCCATCACGCGCTGAATATCTGCTTCGGTAAGCAAAAGATCTGCCGCGCCGCTCTCCCTGATCGCAAGATTCCAGGAAACCGCTACCTGTTTTGAGGAATCCCACAGTGTCCCGTCCATATCAAAAATAATGCCTCTGTCACAAAAATTGTTCTTCAAATTTCGTTACCTCCATTGGTTTTGCAAAATAATAGCCCTGAAAGATCTCGCAGCCTGCCTCTCTTAAAAACAGATACTGCTCTTCATCCTCCACGCCGCCGGCCACAACCGTCATTCCGAGCGGCCCTGCAAGCGCAATCATCGCTCTTACAATCTGTTCCGTATGTTTTCCTGTCCGCCGGCCGTTCAAGAAAAACATATTATATTTCAACGCGTCGATACAGACCTGTTCCGACGAAAGCAGCAGATCGTAGGCTTTTCCCGGATTATGCATTTCAATCAGAAATCCGGCGCTGCGCAGACGGCCAACCACCGCCAGACGCCTTCCGTCATCCTCTGTCAGCACATCCTCCGTAACCTCGATCTTGATACGCTGCGGCGATATATCATATTTTGCTGCCAGATCCGAAAAAACACGGAATACATCCATAAAATAAAAATCTTTCGGAGACATGTTAACCGAAATATAAAGCTTTTCTCCGTTTCGTTTTTTCCACTCCGCAATTTTTTCAAAAGAGAGCTCCCAGACATAGCGGTCCAGCTCTGCAATCAGCCCGCTCTTCTCAAAAATCGGTATAAATTCATCCGGCAGTATCAATCCTTTTTTTGGATGGTTCCAACGCACCAGGGCTTCCGCGCCCAGCAGTTTTCTTTCCGATGAAAACTGCGGCTGCAGATAGATACAAAACTGACCGTTTAAAAGCGCTCCCTCCATCTCCTCCTTTAAGTCACGTTCCCGAATCACCGCCTGATGCAGTTGTTCGGTATACCATGCAACAAGGGACGGCCTGCTTGCCGCTGCACCGCCAAAACCGGCGACAGGCGCAATTTCCCGCACTGTTCCCAGCGCAGTCATTGCTCTCTCCAGCATAACGGACACAGGGATAAACGGGGAGTCAACCTCGTACACGCCGACTGTAATATCCAAAGGACAGTTACCGCTCCTGTCACAGTCACTGCTGCCCTCCAGAAGATTAATAAACATCTCTTCCTCAAATATGTCTTTTTGAATTAATACCGCAAATTTCCCACTCTCCATATGACCGTAAACAGTTCCGGCGCGTATCTGTCTGCGCAGTCTGTTTGCAATCCGAATCAGCAGCTCGTCGCAGCGCTTACGCCCGAACAGATCATGAAACAATTTAAAATTGGGAATATCCGTACAAACCATCAGATACTGTACATTCGGATGCTCACGGATCTGCCTGCCGCTCTGCTGATAAAAATATTCTTTGTTGTAGAGCCCTGTCAGATTGTCATGCGATGTGCGGTATAATTCTTCGCGCATTTTATTTACTTCATCGGTCCGATTCGCAACAATAAAAAATCCTCCGATATAACAGCCTTTTTTATCTTCCATACGGTGATACTGCAGCCTGAAATGATATTCCTTTCCGTCGCTTACAATCGTTTCGTCAAGCCCGCTCTCCCCTTTTGAATGATTTCTAAGCCGCAGGAATAATTCAAGAAATCTGTTTTTAGGCACAAGCGGCTCTCCGGTATGGATATCAAAATATAATTCCGCTTTCCGATTTGCATGAATGCAGTTATCTTCCAGATCAATCAAAATCAATGCATCCGTCATATTGTGCACAACTTCAGAAAATGTGCTGTTTAACAATTCCTTCGGCGCATAGATCAGCGCAAAATAGTAAATGCTGATCCCTGCAAACGCATAAAATAAAATAGCCGTATCAAGCCCGCGGTTTAAAAAGACAAAACACGCGTCCAACAGGACAAGCAGCAATAAAACAGACAGCACCAGCAGATATTTTTTGCGGTAAAGCGCGGGGGATCTGTAAATTTTATACACAAGGCACATAAGAATGAACAGAGTCAGAATATACGACAACACCAGATGAATCTGATAAAACACTCCTGCTTCAAACAGATAATAAGGCTCCCGCCCGCCGATTTGAATTAATTTCAGACGAAATGCATGTAAAAACCAGATGTTTAACAGCAGGGAAATCGTATCTATTCCAAGAATCAGCGTAATTCTTATGCTATGTATTTTTTCTTTTATATTAAGACCGGTATATTCCACCGAAAACTGCAGCAGATAATAGAGCAGCCAGTCAATACTGGCAAAATAGACGCTATAGGCGATAAGAGAAACCGTCTCATTTTTCGACGGCAGAGTCGCCATACTTGCCACCACCGCTACCGTCGCCGCGACAAGAAGCTTCTGCACGGTTGATGCAATCTTTTTCGTGTTGGAAGCTGCGCACACAACGCAGTAGAGCAGTACAAGTATGGTTGCGGCATACGCGGCCGCATATAAATTTTTCAATCTGTTCCTCCGTATTACCGCTCGAAAAACAAATTATTCCAAAATGCTTTTTCCGATATCGCGGCGCATATATTTATTTTCAAAGCGAACCCACTCCGTCGCCTCATATGCTTTCTTTCCTGCCTCTTTTAAATCCCTGCCTGTCGCCGTGATCCCTAACACACGGCCGCCATTTGTAACGATACTGCCATTTTCTCCTGTTTTCGTCCCCGCATGAAAACAAAAGTAATCCTCTTTTCCCAAAAAAGAGTCAAGCCCGTGTATCTCATATCCTTTTTTATAGGAAACCGGATATCCTTCCGAGGCAAGCACTACGCAGACAGCCGCATTGTCCTCAAACTGCAGGTTGATCCGGTCCAGCGTACCGTCCGCACACGCCTCCATCACATCCAGAATATCGTTTTTCATACGCGGCAGTACAACCTGCGCCTCCGGGTCTCCGAACCTGGCGTTATACTCAAGCACTTTCGGCCCGTCCTCTGTCAGCATCAGCCCAAAGAAAATCACACCGGTAAACGGACGCCCTTCCGCCGCCATTGCATCGACCGTAGCCTGATAAATATGTTTTCGGCAAAATTCATCTACTTCTTTTGTGTAAAACGGGCTCGGAGAAAACGTTCCCATTCCGCCGGTATTTAATCCGGTATCTCCGTCGCCTGCCCGCTTATGATCCTGCGCGGAGGACATAATCTGAATCGTCCTGCCATCCACAAACGACAACACCGATACCTCGCGGCCTGTCATAAATTCTTCCACAACCATGACATTGCCCGCTTCTCCAAACTTTTTGTCCTGCATAATCTCTCTGACACCGGAGCGCGCCTCCTCCAGCGTATAACAGATCAGCACGCCTTTTCCGAGCGCAAGACCGTCTGCCTTTAACACGATCGGCATTTTGGCCGTTTCAAGGTAAGCAAGCGCAGCTTCAGGCGAAGTAAAAGTCTCATATGCAGCCGTCGGGATCCCATATTTTTTCATCAGATCCTTGGAAAACGCTTTCGATCCTTCCAGAATCGCCGCATTTTTGCGCGGTCCGAATACTTTTAACCCTGCCTCCAAAAACACGTCGACAATTCCGCCAGCCAGCGGATCGTCCATACCGATAATCGTAAAATCAATTTCTTTCTCTTTCGCAAAAGCGACAAGTTTATCAAACTCCATTGCCCCAATCGGCACGCATTCCGCCAGAGACGCAATCCCTGCATTTCCCGGCGCACAGTAGATCTTTTCTGCACGAGGACTTTTTGCAACGGAAGCCGCGATGGCATGTTCGCGTCCGCCGCCGCCCACAATCAATATTTTCATAGATTCCCATACCTTTCTGTCACTATGTAGGTTGCTTATTCTGTTATCGTTACCATCCCGTCTGTCACGGAAACTTTATTGTTTGCAATCAGATCGACCGCTTTTGGCAAAATCACCCACTCCGCCTGCTCCATCACTCTTTTTTGCAATGATTCGGGCGAATCGCCCTGTTGCACAGGGACCGCTTTCTGCAGAATAATCGGCCCTGTGTCGGTACCCTCATCGACAAAATGGACAGTTGCGCCAGTGACCTTTACCCCCCGCGCCAGCGCTGCCTCATGCACTTTCAGCCCATAATAACCTTTTCCGCAAAACGACGGGATGAGCGACGGATGGATATTAATGATTCGCCCGCTGTACCGGCGAATCAGATCTTTCCACAACACAACGAGAAATCCTGCAAGTACAACAAGATCAGGACTGTACTCATTTAAACAGTTGAGAAACGCCTCCTCAAACAGAACGCGGTCCGTATAATCTTTCGGTGAAATACTGATTGCATCTATCCCATGTTCTGCAGCCCGCTTTAACGCATATGCATTTTTATTGTTGCTGATAACAACCGAAATTTCGGCATTTGTAACGCTCCCGCTCTCCAGGGCGTCCATCAATGCCTGTAAATTCGTTCCTCCGCCTGACACCAAAACCGCAAGCTTTATCATTTCAACACTCCTTTTTCGTTAAATCAAAGAGATCCCTTTCTCACCGTCTGTAATCTCGCCAATCCGGTACGGCGTCTCACCGGCTGCGCGAACCGCCTCCATAGCGCTGTCCGCATCTTTTTCATCCACCGCGAGAACCATTCCAATCCCCATATTGTAGGTGTTATACATTACCTTATCTTCCACCTGTCCCGCTTGCTGAATCATCTGAAAAATCGCAGGAACCTCATAGCTGTCCCTGCGGATCACCGCACATTTTCCATCGGGCAGCATTCGCGGAATATTCTCATAAAATCCGCCTCCTGTAATATGGCTGCATGCTTTGACACGCACTCCCGCCTGTCTGATACTGCGCAGCGCTTTTACATATATTTTTGTCGGTGTAAGCAGCGCCTCGCCCAAAGTCATTCCAAGTTCCTCAGAATATTGGTTCAGCGCTTCTTTTTCCATCTGGAAAACTTTGCGCACAAGCGAAAACCCGTTGGAGTGAACGCCGGAAGATGCCAGACCGATCACTGTATCGCCTGCTTTTAATTCCTTTCCTGTCACAAGATCTTTTTCGTCGACGACACCGACCGCAAAACCGGCAAGGTCATATTCGTTTTCCGGATAAAATCCCGGCATCTCTGCCGTCTCACCGCCGATCAGCGCCGCGTTTGACTGTCTGCATCCCTCCGCAACACCGCTGACAATCTGCTCAATCTTCTCCGGATAGTTTTTCCCGCATGCAATATAATCCAAAAAGAACAAAGGCTCACCGCCGGCACAGGCGATATCGTTGACACACATGGCAACGCAGTCGATGCCAACCGTATCATGACGATCCAGAAGAAAGGCGAGCTTTAATTTTGTACCCACGCCGTCCGTTCCGGAAATCAGCGTCGGCTTTTCCATATTTTGAAATGATTTCATGGAGAATGCACCGGAAAACCCGCCAAGGCCGGTCAGCACTTCAGGGCGCATCGTTGTCTGCACATGCTTTTTGATCAATTCGACGGAACGATAGCCCGCCTCAATATCTACACCAGAATTTTTGTAATCCATCTTCTTCTCCTTTTTTCGTCTGTCCGATTTACTGATAATTTTTATAACCTGTTTCCTGCAGTCTGGCATCCTTTGCCTGAACCTGTTCTTTTAATTCTTTTGTATATTCTTTTAACCGGGACAGCAGTTCTGCGTCAGAAACCGCAAGAATCTTTGCCGCCAAAAGCGCCGCATTTGCGCCCCCGTTAATCGCAACGGTTGCAACCGGGATGCCTGTCGGCATCTGGACAATGGAATAGAGCGAATCACGCCCTCCCAGTGAAGTTGTGTGCATCGGAATACCGATTACCGGCATCGGGAAGATTGCAGCGCACATTCCCGGCAGATGCGCTGCCATACCGGCTCCCGCAATGATCACTTTCAATCCTTTCTCCTCCGCCGATTTTGCATACTCAAAAAATACATCCGGCTCCCTGTGTGCGGAAATAATCGACATCTCATATGATATCCCAAGCTTTTCCAAAATATCGGCTGCCTTTGCCATGACCGGCATATCCGAATCACTGCCCATTACGATTCCTACTTTTGCCATATTCTTTTCCTCTGCTTTCTATTCATCTGCTTTTTATTGATCTAATGGAAGATTCAGCTCCTCCGTGCCGTCTATCACAAAACGTCCGTCGGCAATCACATCCGTCCCGGTCCCGTCTTCTCTTACTGCCGTTATTTTATCCAGTTCGTCATACGGAATCGTAATATCGGTATGACAGTTAAAATATGCCTGTTCCATATCTTCTTTTCTCATTGCCGATATTTCATTTTCTCTTGCCACAATCGCTTTGCCGTCAGGATTATATGCCACAAGATCCTCTTCATGGCTGTAACAGGTATCGCCGACTGCAAAATGAGGCCCTGTTTTTTCTGCGATTAAAATCGGCAGTTTATCTGCAATTTCAAATTTTCGCGCCATACGGTACGCAGTCGTATTCGTTCCGATTGCGAATTCTCCCATCGGAAGCATTTCATGATGCGCCAGGAGATTCTCTCTGATATACCTTTTATTTTCCTCTTCCGTTGTAAAATTAGTACAGGTATAGGAAACAATTCTTCCGTCTCTGAAATCCAGCTCCAGATTTTTATAATTCAACCCGTTTAAATAAACCTGGCTCACAAACAGCTTCCCCTCTGTTCCTTTTAGAACAGGGGACGTAAATATTTCTCCGACCGGAATATTGACATCAGCCACACAGTTTTCAAATATCGTCTCTCTTTCAGGATCATTTAACCGATAAAGGCTGATCCACAAATCCGTCTTATTGGCTCCTTTTCCGGTCACATGCACCCGTCTTGCCGTATCCAGCACATCAATCATTTTCTGCTGCATATCGCGGTAGCGCTTATAATCAAGCGTGTTGATTTTTACTGTCTCAAGGAAAATCTGTTCATAATTCGAGCCGATTGCCGGAACCGGAAACGCGATGATGGTAAAACTGCGCTCCTCCCCTTTGATATATTCGTTTGTCAGCTGTGCGCGCGCCGACATTTCCTGGACGCGAAGCTGCCGCTGTTTTTTATTGTAACGTATTGCGGCAGGTTTTGAGACCGGGGCAAACGGCAATTCCCCAAACGTCTCAATCACGACTGGGCCCGCATGGACGTTTGCCGCTCTTTTATATTGTTCCAGGCAGGCTCTCCTGACCTGCAGACATCGCTCCATATAGGACCTGTCCAGATAAAG
>CAMUHN010000095.1 GCA_947088675.1 uncultured Roseburia sp. | reverse complement strand
CTAATTCATATCAAGAAAATTTTTTGTTCATAGACACAAGATTTTTTACAGCCTCTATCGGATACGGAACATTCTAAAATCTCGCATAGAGTGCCTAATGTTTTGGTTGTAATGTCTTTCCCATGTTTCATCCTATGCAGTGTATTGGCAGGAATCCCATGTTTAAAAATAAGGGCATACTCTGTAATCCCCTTTTGGAAAAGCGTGTTGTAAAAAGGTTTGTATGAAATCATTCTGAATCCCCCTATTCTAATTTAAACAAAATGATATCATACCTAAAATATTGACTCTGCTAAAAGAGTTGAATATAATGCACTCTTTACGAAAAAGTCAGAGAGAAAACGGCGGCATGTCCTGATTTATAGGCAATAGAGCAATTTTTATCAAATTTTATTATAAGGAAGCATTTTCTTTTTTGAAAATTTCTTAAGAAACCATGATATTCAGTGGGTTTAGAAGATGATAATTATTTTTATAAAATATTACTTTAACTTCGGTTAAATATCAAGATATTATCGACATTACGATATAGAAAGACAGTATATTTTACAAATAAAGGCTGATAAGTATATTCTTTTGGTCTTAAATAATAAAAAATTAGTGGTAAAATTTCCGCATACAGAGCAAAATCCTGCACGAAATTATTCGGAATCTGCCGGGTTTTATTTTATGAGATTATACCTAAAATATTGGATAGAACTAAGATATTGACTAGAATCAATTAGTTGAGTATAATAAAAATGTAGGAAATTTGTAGAAACAGGCAGAAAAGTTTATCTGATTAGAGTGAAAGAAAAAATCATGTCGAAGAAAGCTGCCAGACAGTTCGTCTGGAAACCATACAACAAGAAAAATTCTGCTGTATAGAAAGACGTTAAGTCCATAGCTATGAAGAAAGACAGGGTAATGACTGCAATAAAATATATGACAGGAAGCAGATACAGAAAGCAATTGTTGCGGATAGGTGGAAGAAATGTCAGACAAGTTAGAAAAAAAGATACATCGCGTTCTGGAATTGTATAGGTGGCTTTCAGAGGGAAAGCCTGTGGTTAAAGCGGAGGCCGCGCAGCAATTAGGCGTAAGTGGAAAAACGATCCAGCGTGAAATTGATATAATCCGGCATTTTTTATGGGAACATGCTGTAGATGATGTAGAAAATAATATTCTCTACGATGCTAAGAAAAGAATTTACTATATGATACACAAAAATCCGATGATGTTTACAAATGAAGAGGCTCTTGCAATTTCAAAAATTCTTTTAGAAAGCCGGGCATTTATAAAATCAGAGATGATGCGAATACTCGATAAGCTTCTTGCATGTTGTGTTCCGTTAAGAAACCAGAAAATAGTAAACGAGATGATCGCAAGTGAAAGGTATCATTACATAGAGCTGCAGCATAAAAAGGTATTTTTAGATAAGATGTGGTTAATTGGAAATGCTATTCATGAGTCCCAATATCTCCAGATTACATATGTGCGTGCCAAAGACCATCGAAATGTTATGCGTAAAATACAGCCGCAGGCCATTATGTTTTCCGAATTTTATTTTTATCTTGCCGCGTATATTGAGGATATTGATAAAAAGAAAGCGTTTGAAAATGCAGATGATATTTATCCCACAATCTATCGGCTGGATCGAATCTGTGATGTAAAGGTGTTGAAAGAACATTTTACAATTCCATATGGAGAACGCTTTGAAGAGGGTGAATATCGAAAACGTATCCAGTTTATGTATGGCGGAAGACTGCAGAAAACAACATTCTGGTATTGCGGTTATAGCGTTGAAGCAATTTTGGACAGGCTGCCGACAGCAAAAATATTAAAAGAAGAAAATGGGAGATATCTGGTCAGCGCAGAGACGTTTGGAAAAGGGATTGATATGTGGCTGAAAAGTCAGGGGGATATGGTGGAAGTTGTGAAAACGGAAAGAAAAATATAACTTCATTATAAATACAATATATGAGCTGATTCTTAAAAAGAGAGGAGAAAGGTTATGTCAATTGCAGCTGATGTTAATAGTATTATTCAAAAACGGAACAGTAAGGCAGGGGAATTGTCAAAATGGGAACAACAGATCGGGGAGATTGATGCAATCATAGAGGAATTAGAGGAACAAAGAAGCAGGATGATTGCCAACAGCGATATGAGACAGCCGCTCAATAAGACAGTCTGGGAGAGTATCCAACAATTGGATACAAATGCATATCAGTCAAAGCGGGAGGAATTCCGGAGGTCTTTTGGCGAGGTGAAAAATCGTTTTTCCCGTGAGACGATAAATATTGCAGTCGTTGGCGAGGCGAGACAGGGAAAGTCCAAACTGCTGCAGACAATCAGCGGTTTGGACGATAAGGTGATACCGGCATTTGTAACGACAGACTGTACCGGTACGACATCCATGATACGCAATGTAAAGGGGGAACCCCTTTGCGCTGATATTACATTCCGTTCAGAACGGGAAATGATAGAAAGCGTACAGGCATATCTGGATGATATGCTCGGAGAAAATGTAAGGCGGATCGAATCTTTTCAGGAAATCGCAAAACTTGATGTAGAGGCCATCAAGAAAGAAATCAGAGGAAGCGCAAAAACTGCGAGATTGGAACATCTGGAAAAATATGTGAAACATTTTGATGAGTGGAGTCCCTGTGTCAAATCCCGTAAGCTTTCCACTCGTAATGCAGAGGAAATCAAAACATTTGTGGCGCAGCATAACGGAAAAGTGGAGACAGACCCAGCGCGGGAAGATTATTACAAATATCTTGCAGTGAAAAAAGCTGTTATTTCCTGTGAGTTTCGCTTTGAGGATGCGGGAAAGATCATACTGCAGGATACCATAGGGATGGGGGATACGTCGCTTGGAATCGGGGATGCAATGCTTGATACCATTGCAAAAGACAGCGATGCGGCTGTAATTGTAAAGCGTCCGGAGCAGGGGAGCGGAAAATTTGATGAAAGGGATCTTGAATTGTATCAAAAGCTTCACAGGCAGTTTGAAAATAAAAATATGGGAAAATGGTTATTCTGGCTTATCAATGAGACAAAAGGGGAACCATATGGAAATAATCATGACCGCTGTGTGGCTGTGGAGGAAAAGATTAAAAAGAATGAATGGGAACTGGCGGGACATGCCATTGTGGATGTATCGGATGCAGAAGAGGTCAATAACGGATTTTTGCAAATGGTACTGACAACGTTGATTCAAAATATGGACAGTATTGATGACGTTTTAATAGCTGATTTAAACAGGGTAGCTGATGAATTGTATTGTGAGTATGAGAAGCTGCAGGAAAGTGTACAGCAGATTTTAAACAGCGAGGTGAAAAATGCAATAGATGCAACGACTTTTGTGCAGAGAAAATGGACAGATTTTTATAAGCATACTCTAATGAAGCAATTGAACGATTATCGGAGAGAATGGGAGGAAAAATCGGATCAGGAGTGTAAAGAATTCCGGGAATATATAGAGGAGATTCTGGATGGCGCCAGAAGCAGGGTACCGAGTGTAGATGTTTTGAAACGAGACTTAGAAGCAGGCGGCCATCATGGCCAATCCGATGTATATATAGATCACCTTGATTTTTTGCGAACAGAGTTTACAAAAAAGTTTTTAGATATTGATGAAAAAATTTTCGATAAAATGCTCTTTCAAATTAAAGAATATATTGTTCAGTTGTTTGCCGGGGATCAGGGAGGGAGGCTGAAACATATCAGAGCGGTCAATAAAATAACGCCAGATGAATGGCTTTCCTGTGCTGCGGAGGAAATTTTTGCAGAAGAGGACTATGAGGAATTTAAAAAAGCTTTTCAGATATTAAATGGTTTTAAATTGACTGTGAGGGGCTTTTTGATGAATAAAGTCCGCCGGCGTGTGAAAGCTATTGATATAGGAAAAGTGGGAAATGAAAAATTTACCAATACAGGAACTTTAGAAGCGCAAGCGGAGCAAATAAACAGGATGTTGGATAGGAAAATGAAAGGAGTTTGTGACGCGCTGTATGTAGATTTGGCTGAAATCTATCGTGAGCCCAATGAAATATTTGCGGCGTTAATGCAAGAGTTTTATGACAGGTTAAATTTTTCCTCTGTATCCGGCGATATAAAAGCAGAAGATTTATGGCAGCGTCTTTATATTAATTATTGTACCAATATATGGTGGGAAGAGTTTAAGGAAGAAAAAGAGATGAGCGAACTGTATCGTGAATGGGAAGCAATGGAAACAAAACTGCGGGAAAATACAAAAGAGAAATTTTGTCTGGCCGGCAAAATGATATAAAAAAGGCAGCGGAATGAAAAGAGCATAAAAATGGAGGCAAAATGGGAAAAGGTATCAGTTTCAAAGGGTTTCATATAAAAAAGGAAATAGCCGAAAAAGGCAAACAGGTTATTTCCCGGACAACGGAAACCGTAAAAAAAATGGCGGGTGCAGAAAAGGCAGGAAAGCCGGATATCCAGGTTATGATGTTAGGGGCGAGGCGCGTTGGAAAGACGAGCATACTGGCGTCTATGTCAAATCTGTTTCTGGAGGTAACGAAAGATACTAACTTAATCCTAACAAAGGAAAACGGCGGAGCTGCAATCGAGAAGGCTCTTAAGGATATGAAAAGTTTTTTTGACGGAAATCCTGAACAGTATGAAAGATTGCAGATGATGGATACAAATGCAACTCAGGGATTTGATTTTTTTGACTTAAAGCTGTCTATAGCAGGCAAAAAAGATTTTGGCTTCAGAAAAATAAGATTTAAAGACTGTGCGGGAGAGTGGATCTCAAATTATGATGCTAACAAAGAACAAATGGCGGAGGAGATCGAACAGAGTGATGTCATTATTATTGCAATTGATTCTGTTTTATTAATGGAAGAAAACATTACGCAGGACAAAATAGGAAAATATAATAGTCAGAATGCAGTGGATAATGTAACGACATTTATTAAGGAAAATATGAATCCGGATGATAATATGAATAGTCATAAAATGGTGTTGTTTGTTCCGCTGAAATGTGAAAAATATTATTGGGGAACGAAAAATGAAACAGAAAAAGATAATAATATTTATTATGGACGAGGCATGACGGATTTAAATAAGGCAGTAAAAAAAGCATATAAAGAGCTGTTTGATTTTTTTAATAAGCCAGCGATTAAACCGCATTTTGATGTGGCGATATTGCCAATACTGACAATTGGAGGAATCCAGTTTTATGAGTTTACGTCTCCAAAAGATGCCAAAAGAATTTGTACAGAAGATATGACGTATGAATATTGTATTCCGCTGCCGCACAATAATTCGAGCAGAGATACCTATAGCGGACCTGCATTTGCCCCGCATAATTGTGAGCAGCCGTTAATTTATGCATTATTATTTGAATATGATAAGATCAAAAAAGAATATGAAGCAATGACATATAAAAAGAACGGCAAGAAAAAAATAACTGCCACGTTTAAGGAATGGATACAGGATAAGAAAGAGCTGGCAAAAGATACGGACTATACGACGGAAATAGAGAAACTGAAGAAATTACAGAAGAAAAACGGAGACGGCATTGAAATTATCCAGGGAGTGTTTTTTTGAGTGAGAGGAGCGTTCATATTGCAATTCTATACATATTGTTCCTATAAGGGCAGTTATAACGGATTTCAGTATGCATTTTACGATGACGCTGAGCGTATTGACGGGGAATGGATCGATTCGATTCTGTCAACAGAGTCAGCCAGGCATTTGCCTGATTTGTTTGGGGTCGTGAAACGATTTATGGAAAGGGAATCCGGTTACAGACTTATTTTGAAAAAACAAACAGAATCAACTGGCATCCTTATGCTAAAAGGTCTGGAAGAAACTGTGCAAAATGCCGGAACAGAAACGGACTTTTTTCTCAACATAGCGTTTGTGGGTTTATTAGAAGATTTAAAACAATTTGCAGGATACTTCCTGAATGCCTTTATAGAAACACAGGAAAAAGCAGAAGAAGCAAAGGAATCAGAATGTCTAAAGCTGCTTAGGGAGATGTTTAAGAAATCAGAAGACAGGGAGCGGTATCTTTTGAACGCGGCTGCATGCAGGAAACTTCTGGATGCAGTAAAAAGCTGGGCAGAAGAGCAGAACGATACCTGCGATGAAAAGACCGGATGGAAGTACGAAACGCGTTCACGCTATGTCAGGGAAAAAGATAACTTAAATTTTAGTAAAAGGATTAGGAAAGTGAAAAGGGAAGTGATAGCGTCGCTTGTCGGACACCGTCATTTTTCCGAAAGATATATTTTGATCATTACAGATGGGGACGGTCCCATAAAATCAAGAAAAGCTAATATGGTATTTGATTTAGAGTATATCGCCAGAAAAAAGAAAGAGAAGAGTTAAAATGCATATATTTTACAGGTGTTCATTCAAATCAAGCAATGGTTATAAAACAGCAGACTATGAATATGATGCCGGAAGTCTCATTTCTATAGATGAGAGTCATATGTTTAGGCAGGGTAAGATATCGGAAACAATTCTTTCTACATTGAATTACGCACTGGGCAGAAGTATGGTATTGGCAACGGATGAATTGGGAAATTATTTTTTTGGCGTTTACAATTTGATTGAGGGCGATTATGACAAGTATGTAAATGCCGTTTTTACGGATAAAGACAGAGAGATAATATGTCAATTGTTTTTTCTGTTTTGCAGCGCTTATCAAGATGCGAACAGGATGCTGCTGAACACCGTAAAGCGTATCCCGATGGATTCAAATGGTTTGGAATTTTCGGTATCGAAAAAAGATTTGGAAATTTTAATGAAAGCTTCCGGCCATGCAGATTCCGGAATAATTACAGTCAAACGAAAAAATTGGCTGTTCGCATTCATTACAGAAGAAAATTACAGTGACTATATGGAAAAACTGACGGATTGTTGCGGTCTTACGATACGAAATGCGGTTCATATTGAACATGTCAGGTGTAACCAGACATCAATCGATGTGAAATCTCTGATATTTAAAAAATGGAAGAAGCGGTTTCTGTTACTTTGTATTGTTGGCGTGATTTTATCTATATATGAAAAATTGACGGAAAGGAAGTGGCTTCTGTTACTTTGTACTATTGGCGTGATTCTCTTTCTTATGATAGTGGGATATATTTTGTAAAAGCTGATGTCAGGAGAAGATGGCGGCAAAGGTGGAAACGATGTTTTACACAAGAGAAAAACCCTGGCATGGATTGGGGACAATGGCAGCGGAGGCGCCGGATTCAAGGCATGCTCTGGAACTTGCCGGATTAAACCGGCGGGTAACGCAAAAATCGCTTTTAACGGACAGCGGCGCGCCGGTGTCCGGATTCAAAGCCAATGTGCCCGAAACAGATAACCGGATACTCGGCGTTGTGACAGATCGTTACAAAGTTGTCCAGAATGAGGAGGCGTTTGCATTTACCGATGAACTGCTCGGCGGTGGAATCCGCTACGAGACAGCAGGGTCACTGCAGGAGGGACGGCGCACATGGATACTGGCAAGGCTGCCGAAATGTTATATTATTAACGGGGATGAAATCACGCCGTATCTGGTTTTTATGAACAGCCATGACAGAACCGGTTCCATCAAAGCGCCTATGACGCCGATCCGCGTCGTATGCCAGAATACGCTAAATCTTGCGCTTGCACGTGCAAAGAGAAGCTGGTCGACGCATCATACCGGGGATATCAGGGGCAAGATGGAAGAAGCAAAAAACACGCTCCTTTATGCAGACCGGTATATGGCGGAACTCGGAAAAGAGATTGACGGGCTGAACCGGATGAAAATATCTGACAGGCAGATATACGAATACATAGACGCCATGTTTCCGATTGTTCTGAATGCAAGCGAACAGCAGAAGAAAAACATAATGCGCATCAGGGAGGATGTCAAAATGCGTTACTTTGATGCACAAGATCTGCAGGGGGTTGGCAAAAGATGGTAAAAGCGACGTAACTATTGTTTTTGGGGAGTGTCTTAGGATGCTCCTCTTTTTATTTACAGACGGAAAATGCTGAAACAGGCGTTTTTCATTTCTATTTGAGTGAGGAGTATCCGTTTATGATTACAGATGTAGACCGTCTGGTTGTCGGCGAAGATGCCGGACTGGAATGCAAGACCGCGAGCGACTACAATGCGGACAAATGGAAAGACGGTGAAATCCCGCCGCATTACCTGATACAATGCTGCCATTATATGGCAGTTACGGGTAAGAGCGCATGGTATATCGCTGCTTCCATGGCATTCTGTGCGGAAGTCAGTAAAAAATCTTTTGCCGGTGCAGTTGTCCCATATCAGTTCCCGTTCTTGCAAATGGGGTTGTTCCTCCTCGTGCTGTTTGGTATGGTGGTAGTTCTATCAGTCTGGATGGTGCGCAGGCAAAAAAGCAATCCCTGGTAGAACAGATGCGGGTACAAGGGTGAAATATCCTGAGTGATAGATCGGATTTTATACGGCATTTCGCGGCAACAGATAAACATTTCACAGCAATTAAATTGTTTCGGCATTTCGGGCAGGCTATAATAAAATATCAGTCTGTGTCAACGGCAAAAGTTTTTCTTTTGCCGTTGATGATATCATGGAGGGAAATAAAATGAATAAGAAAAAATTAATTCGTATGGTGTCGATTTATTCGGTGATATATACAGCAATTACATTATTGAACAGCGTTTTGTATCTTTGTAACGGCGTCTATGAAGACCCAGGCGGTAACTGGCACGAATTAGACAGGGCTATCATTCTCCTGATCGGGATAGCGGCATTTGAGTTATGCA
>CAMUHN010000094.1 GCA_947088675.1 uncultured Roseburia sp. | reverse complement strand
ATTTTCAGCCGGATCACTCCTATTATCCGATAGAAATTCAGGCAAATACTTATTATGAAGTGTTATGAGTATCTCATTCTGGAAAGCAGATGCTGGATTGTACGTGATTCGGATGGTAAAATCCGTGTATGGGATAAGACAATGGAAGAATTGTTTTTCGATAAGGAATCGGAATGCGTATGTGAAAAAATATGTAACAAAGGTGAAGTTGCGTATGTCCCAGTGGAAATGTGAACAGGAAAGCAGATCAAAAGGGTGATTATTATGTTAGCGGCAGTCAAGGGATATTAGGATGGAACGCAAATAGTTATGGATGAAGCAGATCGCAAAAATTTTAATGCAGGTGATGAAGTGATTATTACAATTTGAGATAAAATTAGCGGACAAAAAGTCGACACAAGAGCGGAAAAGAGAAGAAGATTAATAGATTCAGATGCTTTTGTCATCTCTACGGGGAGAACAACGGAAGAGATAGACCATTCGATAAAGGAGATGCGAACTGATGACAGATTTTAAAAAAATTTTTTTGGATACGTCTCCAATAGTGTATTATCTTGAGAGAAATAAGTCATATTATCCCAAAATGAAAATGTTCTGGAAAGAATATGAAAATTGTGATTATATTACATCAGCTGTAACAGTGACAGAATAGAAGAAATAGCCGAAGAAGCAGCGAAAATCAGATCAGAATACAAATATTTTAAAACAATGGATGCCTTACAACTTGCAACAGCTTATATAACCAGATGTGATTTATTTTTGACAAATGATAAACAATTGAAACAATTCAAAGAAATACCGTGTATTACAGTGGAAAACCGCCGATAAAAAACTTACACACTTTACTTGACAAACCCTATAATTACAAAAGGCCTCCTATGATTTTTTATCATAGAAGACCATTCATAACACTGATTTACTGACAGATTCTCACCCACTCACAGGATCTTTATTTTACACTTCAGAAAAGTATTCTCCCTCTCTGCAGAAAGCATAAGCACAGCGGATTTCCCCTTTTCTGCTTTTAATAAGTACGCAGAGTTCAATTTACTTCTTCCACCACAATTGGTGTAATCACAATCTGCTCTGCCGGAATATTTGTCTTTCTCTTTACAATATCCTCCACCTGTGCGCGTTTCGCATCAGTCACTTCCCCCATATTCAGCACAACGTCGCAGCTATCGTCGATAATACTGATCACAACATCTGTAAACCCTTTTGCCTCAAGCAGCATCTCTGCTGCCGCTTCCCGCTCCGCAATATCAGTCAGCGCCACCATCTTGTCAACCGCATCCTGCTTTAGTTCATCTGCAATTGCAGTATTATTGATAATTTCAAGCAGCGCTTCCTTGTTTTTGGAACGTATCTGCTCACGGTTCAGTTTCATCTCGG
Source organism: uncultured Roseburia sp. (assembly GCA_947088675.1). GTDB lineage: Bacteria > Bacillota > Clostridia > Lachnospirales > Lachnospiraceae > Roseburia. The sequence goes on along the minus strand of CAMUHN010000094.1, from coordinate 7,852 downwards.
CCGCATAGTCAAGATTTGCAACGGCTGTGCTTGTAAGCACTGCTTCTCCCGGATTTTCCATATTCATATCAACTGCGCCGTCTGTGGTATTTGGATCGGCGGCATCCGCACCAGCTGCGACAGCATCCGTTCCGGCATCCGCCGCGCCGTCTGTTCCGGCATCCGCCACCGCATCCGTCCCCATATCGGCAGCCGCGCCATCTGTTCCGGCATCCGCCACCGCATCCGTATTGGAAGCCTCAGCGGCGTCCTCGGGATTCGCGCTGTTTTCTTCCATCAATGCCACATCAGGCACCTCGTCGCCCGTCCCCTCGTCTGTAAAAATCTCGCCCTCCAGAAGAGTATCCTCATCCGATATCTCGTAATCAAGTTTTGTAGAATCCGCAGCTGCTTCGGCTGCAACTTCTTTATCTCCCATGCTGCTGTTCATGTAGCTGAAATATCCTGCCACCGCAATCATGAGTGCAAGTGCCGTAATCACTAACTGATTTTTCCGGAATATCTTTTTCACGTTCCGTCCTCCTTACTCCGTTCTTAACTATCAATATTTTATGAGTGCAACTAAGCCTTTATTCCTGTTTTGTATTCATTGCCAGGACTTTTATCCGGTGCACCTCCACGGGAAAAAGCGCTAAAACTGCTTCTGTGATCTCTGTCTTCACATAGGTATCCCCACCCCCCTCCGCCACAACGACAACACCTTTGATCACCGGCAGCAATTCTTTATTCACATACGGGTATTGCCCGTCCCCGTTTTCCACAAAAACAGTAGCTCCATTTAAACTGTTCTCCTGCACCGATCTCACTCCGCCCGCTCCGTCATCCTCCGACACAGTAGACGCGCTCCTCGCCGAATCCTTTTCCACAACACTTTCCCCACTGTCTTCAATCGTAATCATAACTTTCACATCTCCTACCCCGTCCATCTGATTTAACGTATGTTCCAGTCTCTTTTCCAGGTTCTCCACATAAGCCTGACCTGTTTCGCTGCTGACAGGCGTATCTTCCTGCGTCTCTGGCGCCGGGTCAGATTCCGACGACTTTTTTTTTGCTCCCGTTGGCATCACAACAACCAGGAGAAGCACCCCCATCAAAGCCAATACCACCCAATCGCTCTTTTTAAATTGTTTCGATTTTATTTTACGCAATAAATTCTTGAAATCCGGCATAATTATCTTCATTCCTTTCCGTCCGATTCCATCAAAAGCCTCCGGCAAAACTGCTAAGCCGGACATATCCGAATCCGCTCCTCTCCGATCTGATAGTATCCTGCGATCTTCTCGCGCAGTTCATCAGAATCCTGCACTTCATCCCTGTTTTTAATCTGAACTTTCTGTATTGTAACAATATCTGTATTTTTTCCGGACACAGCAATCACCACCTCCTCAAGAACATACTCCTCCGACAGGCACACCGACACCTCTTTCACAACATAACCTTCTGCCTCTGCAATCTGTCTGATATCGGCAGCAATTGCCGATTCATATTTATCGACATAATAGTCGTTCTGCGCAAATCTGATTTTTGCAGTATCCTGTGACAGTTCCGAAAGACTGTTTGCAATTGTTTCATACTGTACCAGTTCAAAAAAAGTATCACTGTCAAAGACAATCGATAATACAGGGGATAAAAATGCAACTGCAAGTATCACTTCAGAAAAAAACCGAATATATTTTTCAAAACTGCTGCCTGACACAAGAAATAAAAGCAATGTCAACAGCATAAACAGTACAAAAAAACTTCTTATCCAATCCATCGTTTCCTCCCGATATCAGCATTAAGAAATGGACACGGCCGTTGTCAGAGCTATTGTAAGAAAAAACAGGGCCAGGCTGTAACCGGTCAGTTTAAAATACAGTTTGCCGCCTTCCGCCATCCCCTTTAAACATCCTATCATACGTTTATCTGCAATCGGTTCGCTCACCGCCGCCGCAATCTTATAAAAAAACGAAAGAACTGCCATCTTAAACATAGGCATCATACCAATTGCCAGCAGGAAAAGCAGCGCTGCCACACCAACGCAGTTTTTAATTAAAACACCGGATGCAAACAGAATCTCGCTAAACCCTTTGACTGTATTGCCAACCCCGGGTATCATGGATGCCGCTCTTGATGCAGTACCATAAAAAAAATGGTCTTTTGCGGGTGCAATCAGGCTCTGCACTACATTCAGCCCCAATACCACACCACATGAAAGTTTCATCGTCCAGCTGATTACACTTTTGATCAAATCCGCAAGACTGCTGAATTTCATATCTTCGAAAAAATGGTCAAACAACTCTAAAACAACATAGACCCTGATTCCCGGCATCAAAAATTTTAGAAACACCCACTGTATCAGATAGATGGAAAGAAAAGCAATCTGATAAAAGCCTGCTGAAGTACCCGTTCCAGTGGAAAACACCAATGTCAGGCTGACAGCCGGAATCAGAGCCCGCATAAAATCAATACTCTTCTGCAGCGCGTTTTCTGCCAGCACATTAAAATTGGCAAATGATTTCAGCAGCATCACGCCCAGAACACAGTAGACCAGCATAAAACTCAGCTGCGATACATGCGCAAGACGAAACACCCCAGTAAAATTTTTTAAAATAGAAAACGCAGCGGCAATCAGCACGACCTCGATCAAAAACTTCCGGTTCGATTCAATTTCATAAAAGAATGCATCAAAAATCCAGTCCAGAATTTCAGAACCGTCAAATCCGGATATACCGTCCTCCAGCAGATCGTCCACCAGGCCTGAAAACGTCACTTTTTCATCTCCGGCAGACATACTGTCCTTTAACAGTTCGTCCAGCTGTGTAAAATCCATCTGCTCTTTCAAATCCCGCATATATTCGTCCTGCGCCTCCAGTGCATATACCGGCTGCGATATCCAGAGGATCAGACAAATCAGACTGCCAATCAAAATCATTATTTTCTTCTTATCCAAAACTCTCTCCTGCTTTCCTGCGCAATTTTAAATCATACTGCTGATTGTCTCCAAAAACACAGTCAGTACAGGTATGCTGATGACAAGAATTGTCATCTTGGCAAATATTTCGATCTGGTTCCCAATTGCCGCATACCCCGCATCTTTACAGATATTCATGGCAAACTCTGCGATATATGTAATCCCGATCATCTTAAGCAGCAGCATGATATAGCGACTGTCAACCGGCAGCGCCTCCTCCAGTCTCTTTGCAAAATCCAGTATGGTCGAAAGTTTCGTGATGATATAGACAAAAATACAGATACAGACGGAGAGGCTGATAAATATGCTGTATTCCGGCTTTTCCCTGCGCAGCAGGATTGCCAGCAGCGCGCCCGCTATCCCAAGCACTGCAATTTTTAAAATATCCATCTGCCTTTCACCTCCAAAAACGCTCATTATAATGCAAACAGCGACTGCATTGTCTCAAACAGTTCATAAATATAAGGAAGGATCCAAAACAATACAATTAAAAGTCCTGCTAAACTTGTCAAAAATGCATGTTCATCCCTGCCGCTGTGTTTTAAAACCTGACAGATCACTGTTACTAAAATACCGACTGCCGCAATCTTAAAAATCAAATTTACGCTCATGTACAACTCGCTTTCTTCCCTGTCAGAGGAGTAATATAATCAGCATAAATCCACACACAACACTCAGTGTCTGGTAAACTTTCTGCTTTTCTTTCTGTTCTTTCCTTGTCTGCCCGATCCAAAAATCAAGCCGTTCGAGCGCCAGATTTAACTGCCTCCTGTTCTCCTCAAGGCTTTTCCCAAACAGTGCCGCACCTGCGCCTTTTATAATCTCCAGTTCTTCCGCTGACAGGCCAAGCAATTTTCTGTTTGTTTCAAACTCGTCCTGCCATATGATCTCTCCTGCTCTCGACTGCCTTTGTATCAGGCGCCCGGAAACTGATTTCAGAATCGAGGAGAGCCTTTCGTCCTCCGTCAGATTTTCCTGTAATAACAGCTGTTCCAACGGCTGCATAGAATATGCCTGTTCATAGGAAATTGCAACGAACAGACGGCGCAGTTCATAGAGCAGTGTAAGATGGTTTGTAAGATCTCTGCGAATCTGAAAAGCAAGACCTGCACTTGCCATAAAAATCAATATACTTCCAAATATTTTAATTACAATACCCGTATTCAGCATAGACGCTCCAAATTCCCGTCAAAAACCTGAAATCTGCGTTCTCCGCTTTCGTCGCGCAAAAGCAGGATATAGCGCTCAAACAGATTTTGCTTCACCCATTTTTCCAGATACGGTTTTTTTTGAACCTGGGTAAGATTATCCGCATGCAGCGTTGCAAGTATCTTACATCCGCTCAGACATGCCTCCTCCACAGCCGCAAAATCATCCTTTTTTCCGAGTTCGTCCACCGCAATCACATCCGGCGACATTACACGCAGAAGAAGCATCATGCCGGCCGCTTTCGTACAGCCCTCCAGCACATCCGTCGTCGGCCCAAGATCATTCTGCGGAATCCCCCTGTAACAGGCGGCAAGTTCGCACCGCTCGTCCACAACGGATATTTTCAGATGATTTTTGGAGAGCAGACGAATGAGATCCCGCAAAAAAGTTGTTTTTCCAATTCCCGGTTTTGAAATTAAAAGCGTATGATAGATTCCATACGCATGGCATACCCAGGGAAGCAGTTCCTCCGCACAACCGCATTTTTCATGCGCAATACGGATGTTTAAAAAGGAAACAGGGCTGATGCCCGCAACTTCTCCATGCTCCATCACGGCGCTTCCGCAAAGACCAATCCGATGCCCTCCCTCCACGGTCACAAACCCCTGCCTTATTTTATCGCGATAGGCATAAAGCGAATACTGGCTGATATAATTTAACATCTCTCCGATATCCTCGATCGTAACACGCCCCTCCTGCCCATCTGCATCCAAAAAAAAACTCTCCTTTGCACAAATCATTTCAATTGCCTGTCCGATTCGAACTCTGATTTCCTCCAGATCGTTCCTCTTTAAGAAACCTTTTAATCTCCCGCGCATTCTGACCGGAAATATAGTCAATAACTCCATATCCATCTCCTTTTCTCTAATTCATCATATGACTTGTCTTTTTATTTATGACAAAAGCTTAAAAAAACAGTAGAATCTTTCTCTCCCGTACAAGCTGATTTCAGGTCGGCTGAGAAATTGAAAAACGCCGGGAAGGCGCATAAACACTATGTTTTTGCACGCTCTCGACGTTCATGGCGCCCAAACCCCACGCGGAGCTATAAGGGGCTATAAAAAGCAGTACTGAAATGTACTTTGACGGTATAAGGAGAGTTTCCCAACTTCCGCTTGAAACTGTGGAGCTGTTGCTCGTTTTTTGGTTTCTGCCATATTCTCTGCTCCTTTACAATAAAATAGAGCGCATAGATTTTTTTCTATACACTCTGACGCTGTATTACTTATTCAGTTGTGACTGCGGTAATAGTTGACAGTTATTCTAATATTTAACCTAACTCCTTAAATTCTCCCTCCTGAATAGAAATTTCAATATCAAATTTTGTGTTCTCGCCCGCAACTATCTTAATTCTATTGTTTCCACTTTCTACATTCAAAGTGCTTTGAATAGGCTCTGACATTTCGGTGTCACATTCAGCAATGATTGAAACATCTCCCTTGGGATTTATCAATACCAGTTTCATCTTTCCAGCGGAAACATTTATTGTGTATGTTATATCTAAAGATTTATCTTCCTCTGCGTCAAAAACCCATATGGTGTCCATACCCTCCATTTTTTCAACGCTTGCCGTAAAATGTCCGTCCTCTGCTGTTTGTTCATAATTATTAAGGTTATATGAATTTGTATTACCAGCTATTTTTATATCGTTATCATATATGGCAACCATAGGATTTGCACAGCCTGTCATGAAACAAACAGCAATCATTCCTGCCCCCAGGCATTTTTTTATTTTCAAAATGTACCTCCATAAGCTACGACTTATTCAATTAAGATACTACCACAATCACACGCATATTTCTATCAAATTTTCATTAAATTTCTTACTCCCTCCGTTTCATTTGGTACTGTAAAGTTTTACAGCCCTATTTTCAATTAAAACCTTTCTTTTTCAAGGATTACACCACTTTTTCAAATAAAAAAGCAATGACCCCTTTTTCGTGAATAATGTAGTTTGCACACCAAACAAAATACGAAAGGTAACTCATTGCTTTATGGATCACATTATACTATTATTAAGCATAGAAAAAGGGAAAGCCATACTTTTTCAGACAATGCCTGTATTCCGTTTTAAAGCCTGTTTTCGCCTTTTATCCTCCTACACTTATAAAATTTTCTACCCTTGCGCCATTTCAAGCCCGTTTTGCCCTTTCTCATGCCGATTATAACCGTTTTCTCCTGCCTGCTGTCAAAAACTGACAACAATTTTTCCGTTTACGCTTCCGCTGTCAAGAGCAACACAAGCGTCCTTAATCTGCTCAAAGGCAAAACTTGCTCCGATGGCGGGTTTCAGACTGTGATTGTCTAAAAACTCAAAAATATCCCGCATTGTTTTTTCGGTCGGATAGTTGGAAAAAAATCCGGTAAGATATACTCTATTCGGAATATCTTTAATCGGATCAAAGCCGTTTAGCGTGTATATGCCGCCTAAAATACCCGTATTGCAAACGATTCCGCCTTTTTCTACACAGCGGAGCGTGTCAGGCAGGGTTTTGGGGCCGACCAGCTCCAATGCTTTTGTTATGCCGTTTAAGGTATCAGACAGCTTTCCCGTATCAAGAACTGCTTTATCCGCCCCCGTAAGCAACGGCAGCTTGCTTTCCTTATGCGTTGTTGCAACAACAGTACAGCCAATCGCTTTTGCTATCTGAATTGCTGCATAGCCTAACGCACAGGTAGCGCCACGGATCAATAATGTATCGCCTGGTTTCAGGCAAAGACATTCAAAAAGCGAACCCCATGCCGTAAAATAGGTTTCGGGGACTGCCGCCATATCCGTCCATGAGAGTGCGGATTCTACGGCAAACACATGGTGAATCGGTAAAAGTGCATATTCTGCATAGCTTCCGTGAAAACTGCGTCCCATACCTCCCATAAGGGCAACCACCTTTTGTCCGGCTGTAAAATTGCTGTCCGAGGAATCGACGATCTCTCCAACGCATTCAATGCCTGGGATAATCGGTTTCCGGATATAATCGGCTCTGATTTCATTTAACCGCAAAATCTGCTCGGAGTGATTCATTCCGAATGCTTTTATCTTTACAAGTACCCAGCCGGGCTTTACTTCGGGAATCGGAATCTCGCAAAGTTCAACATTTTCGGCTTCTGTCGGTCTGTCAAGCAAAACCGCTTTCATTGTCGTATTCATAGGGTATCCTCACTTTCTGAACAAATCGCTGTTCTCATCTGCCCAGCACTGCGGATCGGCGGCATAAAAATCTCCGTTTGTTCCTTTTGCGACTGCTGGGCAGCCCCGGCAAAATGCAAGTAGCTTACATTTTGCACATTTGCCAAATTTGCTGTATTCCCGGTAACACTCCATTTTTGTTACCCATATATCGGCAAGGCGGTCGGTAAAGATATTCCCTGCACGGCTGTCCGCTACCCGGCGGCAGGCATAAACTTCACCTGTGGGAAGAATGGTAATATGGCAGTTTCCGCAGTTGCAGCCGCCGTATATCATGCCATCCTTTGCGTTTTCTGGAATTTTGAACGCTCCCGTTTCATATTCATACAGCGTCCAGAGGTGATCCTTTTTGTTAAAGTAAGTATTACAGCCCTCCGCTTCATACTCTTTGAATTTCTTATCGCAGACCACAAGCAGGTCATGATATTCCTGCGGCGTCATGCTTGCATCAAGATCGCCGCCGCTGGGGACATAACGGGAAAAAGCAAATACATTCACGCCTG
>CAMUHN010000093.1 GCA_947088675.1 uncultured Roseburia sp. | reverse complement strand
CACACCGGCTCCGGATCATACGCATACCTATACCTATACGGATAACGGCAACGGCACACACACCGGTACCTGTGCAGCAGACAATCAGAGCGTAACTGAGAACCACACTTTTGTGAACGGCCTCTGCTCTCTCTGCGGCGCAAAAGATAACACACCGGCTCCGGATCATACGCATACCTATACCTATACGGATAACGGCAACGGCACACACACCGGTACCTGTGCAGCAGACAATCAGAGCGTAACTGAGAACCACACTTTTGTGAACGGCCTCTGCTCTCTCTGCGGCGCAAAAGAAAATATCACTCTGGCAAAACCGGCAATCTCTGCACTGACCAACGTCAAAAAGGGCATTAAGATAAGCTGGAAAAAAGTTACAAATGCAGCCGGTTATTACGTCTACCGCAAAGACGGAAAGAAGTGGACAAAAGTTTATACAGCAAAAAATGGCGCCACTACTTCCTGGACAGATACCAAAGCAAAGAAAAAGAACGGAACAAAATATCAATATCGGATTTACGCTTACCGCGGCAGCCTGACAAGTCCCGTTTCAGCGACAAAAACAACATACCGTCTCACTGCAAATAAGCTTTCTTCTGTAAAAAATACAGGCAAAAAGAAACTGCTGGTAAAATGGACAGTAAACAAAAAAGCAAGCGGCTATCAGATCTCATATTCTGCCAGCAAAAAATTTAAAAAAGCAAAAACTATTCTGGTAAACGGAAGCAAAAAGACCAACAAGTCAATTTCGTCGGGCCTGACCAGGGGCAAGCGATACTATGTACGTGTACGGTGCTACAAAAAATCCGGTAAAACGAAATATTACTCCGACTGGAGCAATACACGCACTGTAGTAATATCCAAATAAAAATGACGGAATAAAAAATCCCCTGCAGTAAAGCAGCGGACACAAAAATATTCTGTAGTATTTCTACAAAACCGACGCGGCACAGGCCACGTCGGTTTTGTACACCGAAAGACATTATCCCGTTTCCGATACGCATTCACAAAATCAAATCCGTGTGTTTCTCTCCCGTTTTGTCACAATCACACCGTCCGGATCCCAGAGATCTTCCCAGCCCTGTGCTCCTTCCCATAAAAACACCTGGCCTTTGATCAGACGACAGTCTTTATCTTCCATTCGAATTGCTTCCATTTCCTCTTCTGTAAGCGGATCTTCCGTGGTACATTTCAAATTGGAAATATACTGGGCTTCCTTTACCGAAAACGGAATCGGAATCTGCCCCCGCTGTACAGCCCATTTCAGACAAATTACAGCGGGATGCACCTGGTGTGCACGAGCCGCCGCAGCTACTGCCGGAAGCTGCATATCCGACACATCCTCCTGCGTTCTGTCTCTTTCCGGTCTGGAGGGAGAACCAACAGGACAATATCCGATTGGCTGTATCTGATGCTTCCGCGCATAGTCAAATAATTCCTGCTGCTGAAAGGAAGGATGCAGCTCCATCTCCAATGCGGCCGGCAAAATTTTACAAAGAGGCAGAACCGCTTCCAGCTTTGGAATGGTCATATTGCTCATTCCAATATATCTTACCAGTCCTTTCTCCACAAGTTCCTCACACTGCCTCCAGACCCCCATAAACTCTTCTGTCGAAAACGGTCTTGCATCGGGATTTCTGGAATCTCCACTGCATCCCGGCGCATGATAATTGGGAAACGGCCAGTGGACAAAATACAAATCCAGGTAGTCCAGCCCCAGATCCGCCAGGCTTTTCTGACAGGACTCCAATACCTGCCCGTCTCCGTGCATATCGTTCCATACCTTGGATGTAATAAATAAATCCTTTCTTTCGACCGCTTTTTCAGAAAAAAGCTTCTTTAGAACTTCGCCGATTTTGTCTTCATTCTGGTAAACTGCAGCGCAGTCGATCAGCCGGTAACCGTATCTGACCGCTCCGTAAACGGCCTCCGAAACCGTATCCGCATCATATTTATCCGATCCGAAAGTTCCGATCCCCATACATGGGATCTTTTCCCCGCTGTATAATGTTCGCGTGGGAATCGCATTCTGGTCAATTGCCTGCTTCATCGCCGCCTCCGTCTTCGTCCTGAAAAACTACCGCCACTTTGCCGCACTGGCCGTCCGCCATCAGCCGATACGCTTCGTCCGCTTTTTCAAGCGGGAACTCATGCGTGATCAGATCTTCCGGATGGATATTCCACCGCACCAGACGCTCCACCAGTTCTTCCATTCGCCAAAGCGACGTTACCCATGAGCCATAGATCGTCTTCTGTCCGTGTATGATATCCGGGCTTGGATGAAATGTGCAGGTTCCTCCCTCGCCGACAAAAGCGATCTTCCCCCACTCACGGGTTGCGCGAATCGCCAGCTGCCTTCCCGCATCGTTGGCAGATGTGTCGAAAGACCTCTCCGCTCCTTTCCCGCCGGTAACGGACAAAATCTGCTCCAATGCGTCGTCACCCGGCCGGAATATGTAATCTGCCAATCCCAGCTTCTTTGCCAGTTCAATCCGGTATTCGTTCATCTCCACGCCAATCAGCTTATTCGCTCCCAGCTTCTTTGCCAGCATAAGTGCTGCGAGCCCTACCGGACCGAGCCCGACAACCAGAACCGCATCGTTTCCACTGACTCCGATTTTTTCGATCGCCTCATATACTGTTCCAAATCCGCAGGCAACCTGTGCGCCGTCTTTATAGGTAAGTTCATCCGGCAGAGCGATCAGATCCTTTTCCTCCGCAAGAATATATGGCGCCATCCCGCCGTTTCTCTGCCATCCGTAGGCCTGACGGAATTTACTCTTACAGGAAATGAAATAGCCTCTCCGACAGTCGTTGCAGACGCCGCATCCCGAAATATGGTAGACGATCACGCGGTCGCCTTTTTTAAAACGTTTTAATCCCTCTCCTTCTTCCTCGATCACGCCGCAGGGCTCATGTCCCGCTATCATGCCCGGAATATAGCCTTCCGGCCCCTTTCCGGTATGCTCCCTGTAGATACAGCGGATATCGCTGCCGCAAATCGTAGTGGCTTTGGTCCGGATCAGAACCTGTCCGTATCCCGGCGACGGCACTTCAAAATCTTTCAGCTCCACTGTGCTGTCTCCCGGAAGAACAGCACCTTTCATCCATTTTTTTTCAGACATGGCATTCCCCTCTTTCCGCACGCCATTTGCGCGCTGATAAAATTATTTGACGCAGAAATTCTTTTCATATTTTTATTATAATTCCCCCTGCAAATATTATAAGCATCCTATCTGCCGAATTATCGAAAAACATGTCGCATTTTTATAACTTCTATGATATGCTTGTCTTATAAGCACAGGAAACGACAATCGTTTTTGTTGTTTACTGTAAATTCATCAACAGTCTGAAACGGAGGGATGCCGCCATGAAAACCCTGTACGCTGGTATGGATATTCATTTTTCCATAGATAATATTCCGATCCAGGCGCCAAATATCGTCTTTGAATGTTTCACCAGAACCATCCCGTCCCACAGCCATGGGAACGGATGTTATGAGATTCACTTTGTCCCTTTCGGGTACGGAAAACTAACGGCTGCCGGCCAGAATTACGACATATCTCCTGACACGCTTTTTGTTACCGGACCTCATATCGAACACGCCCAGACGCCGATACTTTCAAATCCGATGCAGGAATACTGCATCTATCTGAAAATACACGGCGCCCCACAGAATCAAAAGAAATCTCCCGTAATCAATGCTTTTACCTCCATGCCTTTTTGGATTGGCAGGGATACACAGGGAATCCTGTCTATAATGAAGCAGCTGTTTGACGAGCTGGAACGCCGATATACCGGCTACCAGACTCAAATCGGGCTTCTTCTCTCACAGTTAATCATTTACATGGTCCGAAATTATGAACAAAACAGGATTTCGCAGTCATCTTTATCCCGAAATAACCTGACAGACTCAAATTCTGTTATCATAGAAGAATATTTTCTCTATCACTATCAATCGCTGTCTCTGGAACATCTCGCTCAGTTACTTAATCTGAGCACCAGACAGACACAGCGTCTTCTTTTGAAATTGTACGGAAAAACTTTCCAGCAGAAAAAAGCGGAAGCAAAAATGTCGGCAGCCGCCATGCTGCTTTCCGATAAAACAAGAAGCATCACATCCATTGCGCAGGACCTTGGATATTACTCGATTGAACACTTTTCTTCCGCCTTTCGAAAATTTTACCAGATAAGTCCCAGAGAATACAGAAAACGTTTATAAATGTTTCAGCTGACAGGATCGGCAAATCTGCTTTCTTCATTTTTTCATTTTTGATAAGATTTTTTTCATTTTTTGGTCACAGAATCAACACAATTAATGTCTATATTAATACATGTACTAGCTGATGAGTCTGGTCACACGCTGGACGGCTAATATAATTTTTCATAACTCATGTTGCCTGGCTTTCCACCGGAAAGTCAGGCGACACTCCCCAAAATTCGGCAGATTGCTGTATTTACAGCATTCAACCATATATTTTCATTAACACTTCCTCATTATGAAACGCCTGTATCCTACTACGGTTACAGGCGTTTTGCATTTTATTTTATTTCCTTTCCTGTTCTTTTTCCAGACAACGTTTCACATAAATCCCCGTATAAGATCCCGGTATTTTCGCAACCTCTTCGGGCGTCCCCTCCGCAATCACAGTGCCGCCGCCGTCACCTCCTTCCGGCCCCATATCAATAATGTAATCTGCCGTCTTAATGACGTCAAGATTGTGTTCAATCACAACGACAGTGTTGCCTCCCTCCGAAAGGCGGCGCAGAATTTCGATTAATTTATTTACATCGGCAAAATGAAGCCCTGTTGTCGGCTCGTCCAAAATATAAATTGTTTTGCCGGTGCTTCGTTTGCTCAGTTCTGTAGCCAGCTTTATGCGCTGCGCCTCCCCGCCCGAAAGCTCGGTTGAAGGCTGTCCGAGTTTGACATAGGAAAGTCCTACATCATAGAGCGTCTGAATCTTTCGGTGAATTGTCGGAACGTTTTCGAAAAACGGCAGCGCCTCCTCCACTGTCATATTCAGTACGTCATAAATCGTTTTTCCCTTATATTTTACTTCCAGCGTTTCGCGGTTATAACGCTTCCCCTCACATACTTCACACGGAACATAGACATCCGGAAGAAAATGCATCTCAATTTTAATAATACCGTCCCCGGAGCAGGCCTCGCACCGCCCTCCTTTCACATTAAAACTGAAACGTCCTTTCTTGTATCCCCGCGCTTTTGCATCCGGCGTTGCAGCAAACAAATCCCGTATCATATCAAATACTCCGGTATAGGTGGCCGGATTGGAACGCGGCGTACGCCCGATCGGAGACTGGTCGATGTCAATTACTTTATCTAACTGTTCGATTCCAAGTATCGTATCGTGCAGACCCGGAATACATCTCGCACGATTCAATTTACGCGCCAGCTGCTTGTAGAGTATCTCGTTTGTCAGAGAACTTTTGCCGGAACCGGATACGCCGGTAATACAGGTCATAATTCCAAGTGGTATTTTTACTGTAATATTTTTCAGATTATTTTCACGCGCGTCCTTTATGGTTAGAAATCCGGAAGGTTTCCTGCGTTCTCTTGGAACTTCTATGCGGATTCGGCCGCTTAAATAAGCGCCTGTAATGGAAGCCGGATTCTGCATGATTTCCTGTGCATTTCCCACCGCAACAACTTCACCTCCATGGGAACCGGCCCCCGGCCCGATATCCACGATAAAATCCGCCGCCAGCATCGTATCCTCGTCGTGCTCTACAACAATCAGCGTATTGCCCAGATCTTTTAAATTTTTTAACGCGCCGAGCAACTTATCGTTGTCTCTCTGATGCAGTCCGATCGACGGCTCATCCAGAATATAAGCCACGCCGACAAGGCCGGAACCGATCTGTGTCGCAAGGCGTATCCGCTGCGCTTCTCCGCCCGAAAGCGTTGCCGTCGCACGTGACAGAGAAAGATAATCTAATCCTACCTCATTTAAAAATCCCACGCGCGCACGTATCTCCTTTAAAATCTGATCGCCAATCTTATGCTGCTGGCTGCTCAGTTCAATATCCGCCAGAAACTGATTTAAATTCTTCACGGATGCCGAAGTCATCTCAAATATATTTTTCCCTGCAACCGTTACTGCAAGCGATTCCTGTTTCAAACGCTGTCCCTTACAGGTCTGACAGGGCGTAATGCGCATAAATTGCTCGTATTCCTGTTTCATTACGTCAGAACCTGTCTCACGATATTTGCGCTGCACACTTTTGATCAGCCCTTCAAATGCAACATCATACACGCCATACCCGCGCTGTCCCTGATAATGCACTTTTACCGAATGTCCGCCCGTACCGTTTATAATGACATCTTTTACCTCACTCGGATATTCCTCAAAAGGCGTATCCAGAGAAAAATGATACTCCTGCGCAAGCGCCTGCAAAACTGCATTCGTAAAACTGGAAGCGTCCTTACAGGACTGCCAGCCCATCACCTGAATTGCCCCCTCCATAATGCTTAAACTCGGATCCGGAATCATCAGCTCTTCGTCAAATTCCATCTTATATCCCAGCCCGAAACAGGTTGGACAGGCGCCGAATGGATTATTAAAGGAAAAACTGCGCGGCTCCATCTCGTCCACACTGATTCCGCAGTCAGGACATGCAAAGCTGTCGGAGAACCAGATTCGCTCCCCGTCAATCACATCTACGATCATCTGTCCATCCGCCAGTTTCAGCACTGTTTCAATAGAATCGGCCAGCCGCTGCTCAATCCCCGGTTTTACCATCAGACGATCGACAACTATTTCGATGTTGTGCTTTTTGTTTTTTTCCAGCTTAATCTCTTCCTCGCCCAGCTCATACATATTTCCGTCCGCGATCACACGCACAAATCCGCTTCTTTTTGTCTGCTCGAAAAGCTTTACATGCTCCCCTTTGCGTCCCCGCACAACAGGCGCCAAAAGCTGAATCTTTGTGCGTTCCGGAAGCGCCATAATCTGATCCGCCATCTGATCCACCGACTGCTTCCTGATCTCCCTGCCGCATTTGGGACAGTGCGGTATTCCGATCCTCGCATACAAAAGACGAAAATAATCATAAATTTCGGTAACGGTTCCCACAGTAGAACGCGGATTTCGATTTGTCGATTTCTGATCAATGGAAATCGCCGGAGACAGCCCTTCGATTTTATCTACATTCGGCTTCTCCATCTGACCCAGAAACTGTCTGGCATAGGAAGACAGCGATTCCATATAGCGGCGCTGCCCTTCCGCATAGATTGTATCAAATGCAAGCGAAGATTTGCCCGACCCTGACAATCCGGTTAATACGACAAATTCATTTCTCGGAATATCTACATCAATATTTTTCAGATTGTGTTCATTAGCTCCGCGAATCTTAATATATTTTCTTTCCATTTTTGACTCCATTTCTGCATTGTAAACTACGCTCATTCAAGCTTTCCTGCGCATAACGGTTTGTGGCAAATCATTTACGACTTTGCAGCGCGCCGACAAAAATCACGCGATCGAAATTTAAAATTTCAATTTTCACACCTCTCCACATCTATAGTGTGCGCAGTATATTTTTTAATTCTGTCATTCTGTCCCGATATTCGGCGGCCGCTTCAAAATTCAGGTCGGCAGCCGCACGCTGCATCTTCTTTTTGATATCGGCAATCATCTTCTCCAGCTCTTCTTTATTCATAGACTCCGGATCTTTCTTAAAGTTCATCTCCTCCTGCGCCACTTTCTTTGACACGGAGATCAGCTCGCGCACGGATTTCTGAATGGTCTTCGGCGTAATCCCATGCTGCCGGTTGTACTCCTCCTGAATTTTGCGCCTGCGCATTGTCTCGTCAATTGCAATCTGCATGGAGTCCGTTATGGTATCGGCATACATAATGACATGCCCCTCACTATTTCGCGCCGCCCGTCCTACTGTCTGAATCAGTGAAGTTGAGGAACGCAGAAATCCCTCTTTATCCGCATCTAAAATCGCAACAAGCGTTATCTCCGGTATATCAAGCCCCTCTCGCAACAGGTTGATCCCGACCAGTACGTCAAAAACATCAAGCCGCAGATCACGGATAATCTCGGCACGCTCTAATGTGTCGATATCGGAGTGGAGATATTTGACCCGGATTTCCAGTTCTTTCATATAATCGGTCAAATCCTCGGCCATTTTTTTTGTCAGCGTCGTAATCAGCACTTTATTATGCTTTGCTGTCTCTTTGTTTACCTCGCCGATCAGATCGTCGATCTGCCCCTCTACCGGCCGCACCGAAATCTCCGGATCCAAAAGACCGGTCGGGCGGATAATCTGCTCTGCACGAAACAGCTCATGCTCGTCCTCATAGACGTTCGGTGTGGCGGAGACAAACAGCATCTGGTCTATTTTACTTTCAAACTCGGAAAAATTCAACGGTCTGTTATCCTTTGCGGACGGCAGTCGAAATCCATAGTCCACAAGCGTTGTCTTTCTCGACTGGTCGCCTGCATACATGCCCCGCACCTGCGGGATTGTGATATGCGACTCATCCACAATAATCAGATAGTCGTCTTTGAAATAATCCATCAGCGTATGCGGCGGCGCCCCCGCCGGCATCCCTGCAAGATGCCTGGAATAATTTTCTATCCCGCTGCAAAATCCCGTCTCTTTTAACATTTCAATATCAAAGTTTGTCCGCTCCGCGATCCGCTGAGCTTCAAGCAGCTTGTCCTCCCCCTTAAAATAGCGGACACGCTCCTCCAGTTCTTTTTCAATCTCCGTACACGCTTTTAAAATTTTTTCCTGCGGAACGACATAGTGAGATGCCGGGAACACGGCAAAATGCTCCAGCCTGCACCTGATTTCCCCGGTCAGAACATCAATTTCCGTAATTCGATCAATCTCATCCCCAAAAAATTCAACACGTATCGCTGTCTCTCCATAGTTTGCCGGAAAAATCTCCAGCACATCTCCGTGTACCCGGAACGTTCCCCGGTGGAAATCCATATCATTGCGGGAATACTGAATATCGACAAGCGCCCGGACCACATCATCTCTGTCTTTTTCCATCCCCGGCCGCAGTGAAACCATCATGCCAAGATAATCGTCGGGGCTGCCCAAACCGTAAATACAGGATACGGAAGCCACAACGATTACATCTCTCCGCTCGACAAGCGCGGCTGTCGCAGACAACCGCAGCTTGTCGATCTCCTCGTTAATTGCGGAATCTTTCGCAATATAGGTGTCGGACTGTGGAACGTATGCCTCCGGCTGGTAGTAATCGTAATAGGACACAAAATACTCCACTGCATTCTCAGGGAACATCTCCTTGAATTCTCCGTAGAGCTGCGCCGCAAGCGTCT
>CAMUHN010000092.1 GCA_947088675.1 uncultured Roseburia sp. | reverse complement strand
TTCAGTCTATACCATCGGTTTCTTTGTGTCAAGCCGACCTGTGAACAGTAACTTTAATTCTAAATATTGGCCTTAAAATGCAAAAAAATGTTGACAAGCTCTTACGGCTATGATAGTATATAAATCGCTGATTGAGTACCTTGTCCGGTACGATTTCGGTACGATAGGGGGATGAAGTGTTGGAAACCTCCTTTTTATCAGCATTTCGCGGGCAGGAATAGTTTTCGATTCCCATCACCCGCTTTTGGTGTTTGTATTTTGAATTTAGGCGGGGGAAGAGAGTTCAGAGTGGGTAGTAACCCGCTTTTTTTTTGTGCATGCAGGTGTGCAAAGGAACTATGTTCCAGATAAACGAGCATAGTGATTGGGCCAAAAAATGTACGGAAACGGAGCGCATTCTTTTTTATAGACTGCCAGATCTGTCGAGGATTTTACATTATGAGTAGAAGCTATAAACATGTCCCATGCTGTAAGGATTATAACCGTGGAATGAAAAAGAGCGCCAATCGGTATGTGCGGAGAAATTTTCTCATCGTGCCGTCCGGGGCGTTTTATAAAAAATTATTCTGTTCCTATGAAATAAGCGATTACAAATTTTTGGAGTCATTTCGTTCCTGGCGGCAAGCGTATTATCATGATAAACGCAGAACCTATTCCGAAAAGGAATTGTACAGAATGTGGTATAAGATTTATAAGATGAAATAAGAAGTTATGCAGACATCAGGTTATGCAAGTGATCTCGTGCACAGGG
This sequence comes from uncultured Roseburia sp., assembly GCA_947088675.1. Classification (GTDB taxonomy): domain Bacteria; phylum Bacillota; class Clostridia; order Lachnospirales; family Lachnospiraceae; genus Roseburia. The sequence goes on along the minus strand of CAMUHN010000092.1, from coordinate 8,771 downwards.
AAACATAAATAAAGTTTTATACTGGAAACAACCGGAAAGTAATTAAAAAATAACTTTATAGTGACTCTAAAATATTCTATACTTTTGCTGTAGTATTGTTATGATAGTATATATAGGCAGGAGTTCACAATAAATATTACAAAAAGGCACTACAAATGACATAAAAGTTGCAGGATGACGGGATGAAGTTTACTTTGAAGAAAAGCAGGAAGGTGGAAATTATGGAAAACAATAAAAAGGATACAAATGCAAGTGTTGGAAAAAGACTGAAAGAGGCACGGAAAAATCTGGGGAGGACGCAGTCGGAAACGGCGGAACTGCTGGGGGTATCGGAAGAGCATTACCGCAAATATGAATCCGGTGCGACAGGACTTTCGGCGGATAAACTGTTAATCCTGTATCACAAATATGGGATCGATCCCACATATCTGATTACTGGAGTCGGGGTAAAAAATGAATTTGATGTGGACAGTTTCATTGCTAACAGCAACAAGGAACAGAAAGATGAATTTATTGACAGGGTACTTGCATATGTATCGCGTATGATGAAGAAATAAAAATGTAATGCATCTATTTAGGTAGCCTGATTTATTTGTGAACTGCTTGGAAAAAAGGCGATCATGCAGGGATGATGAAAAACTGCTGAATCTCTTCAAAAATAAAGACTTCGGCAAGGGACGCTTCACTGGGGGGTGTCCCTTGCGGTGTCTTTGAAATGAAGCAGGGGATTGTTTGAAAATATAAGTCAGGAAAGGGAAAAAATGGAACAAAGCGGCAGGAAAATATTAGTTGCAGATGATGAAGAGGATATACTGACGCTTCTTCGGGAATGTCTTGAAATGGAAGGGTATCAGGTAATCACGGCATCGAACGGCGCCGAGGCAGTACATGCAGTACAGCGGCTGCCGGATTTGATTCTGCTGGATGTCAATATGCCGGATTTGGACGGATATCTGGTATGCGAGAAGATTCGTAATTATGTGGACTGCCCGATTTTGTTTTTGACTGCACGTACGCAGATTCAGGATCGTGTAAGCGGTTTTCGGGCTGGAGGGGACGATTATATTTTAAAACCGTTTAGTATGGAAGAATTGCTGGCGCGTATCGAAGCGCATCTGCGCAGAGAGGACAGGGAGCCGGTGCAGAAACAGGCACAAATAAAACAGTCCGGCAAAGGGATAAAATTTTATCGGCAGGGAGAACTGGCTGTCGATCTGGAGGGTTATACAGCGTTATATCTTGGTCGGGATATCGGGCTTACACGTATGGAATTTAAAATTTTAAGAGAGCTGATACGAAATCGCGGACAGGTATTGTCGAAAGAGCAGATTTATGAAGCGGTGCGTGGGTATGAGGGGGGCGCGGATGCAAATATAGTGACAGAGCATATACGGCGTATCCGCAAAAAAATTGCGGTGAACGGAGGCAGGGATTATATTGGCACAGTCTGGGGAGTCGGTTATCGATGGATTACGGAATAGAAAGATTCTGTTCTGGAGGAAGTTTTGGTTTTACCTCCTGGCAGGGCTGGGCGGAGCGGCTGCAGCCAGCGAGTTTATAAAAAGACTGTGTGAAATCTGGATTGAGGCGCTGCTGCGCAGACAGCTGGGAATAAAATGGCAGGGTACGTATACGGAATTGATCAATGTATCGTACGACGGAAAGAGACTGACGGTTTTTTTGTATCATATGCTGCGATATGGCGTCTACTTTGTCTGTTTTGCCGCAATCGTGATTGCAGTTGTCCTGTATTACAGACATTGTGTGAAACCGGGTATGCTTGCTTTGTCACAATTGTTTTTACAGATAAAAAACGGAGAGTATTCGGTTCCTGTTTGTTGTACAGAGTCGGATCTGTTTGGGGATTTATGCGCAGAGGCCGAGCAGGCAAGGCAGTTACTGCTGACGAGGCAGCGTATGCGTAACGCGGACTGGGAGGAACAGCGTAAGATCAATGCGGCATTTGCGCACGATATACGTACACCGCTTACGGTGGTTCGAGGGTATACGGATTTTCTGCTGAAATATCTGCCGTCGGGCAGGCTTACCGATTGTCAGATTTTTGAGAAAGTCAGGCTGATTTCGGAACAGGAGAGTCGTCTGAATGCATTTTGTGATACAATGTCTGTGCTGCATCAGCTGGAGGAACGCGATGTCTGCCGCAGTCCTCTCTTATGGGAAGAATTAATTCTGGCTTTTCAAAAACAGGCTGCCGCAGTTTTTGGCGCCACTAATCTTTCGGCAGAGGTGACGGAGGGAGTGCATGAGCAGAGCCGTGCGCTGCTTGTCGATCTGTCGGTAATATTGGAAACTGTAGATAATATTTGCAGCAATGCATTGCGCCATGCTGGAAAAAAAGTAGAAATTTTTGTGGAACAGGAGAAAGAGTTTCTGACAGTGCAGATAAAAGACGATGGAAAAGGGTTTTCAAACCGCGCATTGCTGTCGGCTTCCGACGCTTATTTTCGGGAGGAGTCAAAGGATGCGGCAGGGAAAGGGCATTTTGGACTTGGCCTTACGATTGCGCGCATTCTGTGCGAACGTCACGGGGGAAGTCTTACCATAGTAAACAGTGTAAAGCGGGGGGCGATCGTAACCGCAGTTTTTCGCTGCTTTTGAAATTTTTCTTGTTTTTTTTTGAGAAATTATAAAATCTCTTAAGAAAGGATAGTGTGTTTGTAGAGAAATTCCCTGTATGATAAGGATATCTACCAAATCAGGAATGAAAGGGGAATTTAGCTATTCTATGAAAGCAGAAATCGCAATTCAAAATCTTACAAAACGCTATGGTGATAAAACTGCTCTGAAAAAGGTAAGTCTTGAAGTGGAACAGGGGATGTTTGGACTGCTGGGGCCCAACGGAGCGGGGAAAACTACGCTGATGCGCGTGTTGACAACGCTGACGAAAAAAACAGAAGGAGAAGTCTCTATATGTGGGATTCCGGTGGAAGAGAGCAAAAGGATCAGGCCATTGATCGGTTATCTTCCGCAGGAATTTTCCATGTATGGCAATATGACGGCGCAGGATGCGCTTGACTATCTCGCAGTGCTCTCAGGGCTGAACAAAGAGGAGCGGAAAAAACGTGTTCCGCTGATGCTTCAGAAAGTAAATCTATATGAACAGAGAAAGACAAAAGTAAAGGCTATGTCCGGCGGGATGAAAAGAAGGCTTGGAATTGCGCAAGCGATTATCCATAATCCGAAAGTCATTGTGGTTGATGAGCCCACGGCCGGGCTTGATCCGGAGGAGCGCGTGCGATTCCGCAATCTGCTCTGCGAGATTGCGCTGGACCGTATTGTGATCCTGTCAACGCATATCGTGGGAGATATCGAGGCAACCTGTGAAAATATTGCGGTTTTAAACGAAGGAGAAATACTTTTTCACGGAACCGTCATGGAATTACTCAAAAATGTAGAGGGAAAAGTTTATTCTGCAGAGGTTGCCGTATCCGAACTTGCCGGAATACAGAAAGAATACATGGTGACGGGCATTTTAAATACGGGGAGCACTGCCAGTGTAAAAATTGTAGCAAACGGCAGGCCGTTTGCGGACGCAAAACCGATCCAGGCCGATGTGGAGGATGCCTATCTCTATCTGATGCACGGGAAAAGGGGGGATGAGGTATGTTTTTAACCCTTTTTGGAAAAGAGTGCAAAATGATGTTAAAAAGCGTTTCCTATTATATCTTTGTCATTGTATTTGTATGGTTTATCTCGTCGCAGATGGACGGCAGCCTGTCTGAAATGGAGCGGCCCAAACCGGATCAGTCTTTTTACGGTACTACTTATGTACAGGATAAGCAGCTGCTGATGGAGCGGAAACTTGCGGAACTTACACTTGATATTTATTATGGTAACTTTTCCACATATCCGCTTGGATTTTTCAGAAATGTGAAAATTAATGATGCTGAAAAGCAGCAACTTCAGAAAATTGTGGAGGAATGCAGCGGAAAAAGATTTGATGACGTACTGTATGGGGACCTTGCCGATTATTTTACGCCGACGGAAAGCGAAGATATGGAGGAGGTAGTGGCACGCACATCCGGTTGCCAGGTGAAAGTAAAAGAAAGCCTGACCTATGAGGCATTTTGCGAAAAGATGAATCAGGTCTGCGATATTGTGGGCGCCGGTTCCGCTTATGAGCCCAAAAAGATGGAACGTGGCGTTTCGGTTCCGATGAGCTATGAACAGGCGGTGGAAGAGTATCAGGCTATGACAGAAAAAGACCGTGTGACAGGCGCGTTTGGAAGGCTGTTTTGTGACTATGCTTCTGTAATGCTGGCAATACTGCCTGTTTTTCCCGCTATGGCATGTGTTTTAAAAGAGAAACGAAACAAATGCAGCGAGGTAATCTATGCCAGACAGGCATCGTCGATTGCAGTTGTGTTCAGCAGATATCTTGCCTGTGTTGTGATGATGTTTCTTCCGGTTTTGATTTCCGCAATCGTGATGCAGCAGCCATATCTGTTTCATGCAAGGACGCTTGGACTGTCTGCGGATTTGTTTGGATTTGTGAAATATGTGATTCTCTGGCTTCTGCCGGAGATTATGGCTGTGACTGCGGCAGCATTTTTTCTTGGACAGCTGACAAACGGTATATTTGGAATTTTCATACAGGCGGTCTGGGCATATGGCGATTTGATGAGTGCGGCAACTCTTGTCGGCAGTTTTGGTATGCGTCTCGTGGCCCGATGGAACACAGTCGGACAGACCGTATATTTTGAGCAGTTAAAAGGGCAGTTTTTAATGAACAGAGGATTTTATGCTGTTTTATCGCTGCTGTTTGTGCTCTCTGCAGCGCTGTTGTATGGGAAACGACGCGGAAACGGAGGTCTTCTTTATGGAAAAGTACGCAAAGCTTGAGAAATATTATTTAAAGCATCACTATTTTCCGCATCTTCTGCTGGCAGCCTTTTTTTGTCTGTTGTCCGGCGGGTTTATGAGCTTTCGCAATTTAAATCAGACGCAGGCCGCACAGGTTATGGAAATGTATGTGATTTTAACAGGGATTATTCTGTTTGTCCCGGTTTTCATGCCGGAACAGGATGCAGACATTTGGAGTTTGGAACGAAGTAAATGTATGCCGATGTGGAAACTGTATTTAAAACGCACGATAACGGCAGCTATTGTGCAGGCGCTGATTATTTCCGGTTTTGTATTATTGTTGGCAAAGCAGAGTCCTGCGGCGGATCCGGGCGTTTTGTGGAGCGGCAGTTTTTGCGAGGCGTTGTTTCTGGGAAGCATTGGTTATTTCTGCGGCGCCGTTTTCAATCAGGTCATTATCGGCTATATGGGATCAATCCTGTTTTTTGCGGCGAATATCGGTCTGAGCGAGCGTTTTGGCGTATTCGGACTGTTTCAGATGATGCGGCAGAACGACAGCTGTTTGCTGTGGAAGCTGGCAGCGGGCGTTTTCTTTTTCATTGCCGCGATTGTGTTAAGGGAGCGATTGGCCGGAAAATGACTGAAAGTTTTTGTCAGCTCGATAAAATTTTCTGCAATCAGCTGAATATTTTTATCGGTTCCATTTTCGATATGTAATTCTAAAGATTTGATTCGCAAATCCATATTCTGCAAATCGGACTTCATACCCTGCAAATCGGATTTCATGCCCTGCATATCGGAAATTAACAGGTCGAGTTTTTCGGTGTCTGTCATAAAGTTACCTCCGTTCGATCGCAATCTGTCTTTTGAATCTATTATAGAAGATAGTGTTTGATATGTAAAGCGATAAAATGAACTGCTGTTGTATCAGATTATATAATATAACAAAAAAATATGCAAGAAATAATTTTGAAAAAATTAGAAAAAGCCAGCCTTGAAAAAGGCTGGCCTTATTTTATTTGGAAAGCGTTTTCTTTGATACGATTTTGCTTTCACTGCTGCGTATCGTTACGTTTTTATCTGCCGATTTGCGGTAAGCAACGACTTTGTAATAATATTTGGTTTTTTTCTTTAATTTTTTATCGTTAAATACCGTTTTTTTGGAAGAGACTGTACCGACCAGCTTATATCCGCTGTTTTTCTTTTTCGAGCGGTAGATTTCATATCCGGATGCGTTGCTGACCGCTTTCCATTTGATCTGCATGGTCTTTTTCCCGGTTGCGGTTGCCTTAACGGAAGTCGGAGTCTTTAAATTGGCATAGGCCGTATATTTTGTCTTGCCGGTGTTTTTATATTTTGTCGAGTTGTACTTGTTCTTTTTATAGGTGTTGCTGCCGACATCCGCTTTAATTCCGGAGTTTCGCAAAAATATTGCATAGCGGCATCCGGTTAATTTATTCGCGTTAATCTCTACCACACCGGCGTCCACACGAATACCGTCGGTTTTTGCCGTTCCGGTTACTTTGTTGCCGGTCAGTGTGACGCATGGAGAATCGTCTTTTCTGTTCACAAAAATCTGAGCGGTACCGCATTTGCTGACGGTATTGGAAGATACGGTAAGTTCACCTGTCGTATTTTCGATATGAATGCCAAGAGAACTGCCGTTCGTAACGCTGTTTTTATCAAGTTTTTTTACATTTGCCCGGTTATAAATCAGAATCCCGTAGTTTTTTGGTTTTTTTACTGTGTTGTTCGCGATCGTTTCGACGGACGCCTCGTTGACCTGGATGCCGAATGCATAAGGAGCTTCCACCGTATTTTTTTCCAGCGACGTTACAGTTGCGCCGGCGCCAAGGCAGATTGCGCCGTAATCCTTTTTGCCGCTGCAAGCCTTTCCGATATAATTATCTTTGATCGAAGCGGCCATTGAGGCGGCGACATAAATGCCGGTTCCCTTTGACGCGGTGATATGATTTGAGGAAACGGTAACGGCCTGCGAGATATCTTTGATGACGATCGCATCGCCGATAAAATCGGATATATTGTTTCCGGTAATGCTGTTTGCCACACTTCCGCGCGTTAAGCAGATCGCGCCGTTTTGGTAGGGGCTGCATGTGCGCATATTGCTGATTGAGTTTGAGTTAACCGCGCATTGTTTGGAATTTGCAATTAAAATGCCGTCGGCCGCAGGCAGTATATTATTGTTTAAAACCTGCACGCCCAGGCTGTCCGTACATTCAATTCCGGCGGAAGGAAAGTAGTTGATCTGGTTTTGGGAAACGATCACCGAGGAACTGCTGTTTCCGATTAAAATGCCGCGGTATGCTTTATCAGCCGTATCATTATAATTTCCGGTGTTGGATGTGACCGTGGCATTTTGTACATCATATAAGATAATGCCGTTTCCCTGATGCGTGATAATGGAATTACCGGTAATGGTTACGCCGCTGATAAAATAATTGCCGGCCGGGAGCGTGTCGCCGTCATTTTTCTCCGGGGCTTTCTGGGTGGTCTGGATGTAGCCTGTGAGAAAAATTCCGGATTTTTCATAATCTTTGTTGTAGGCGTCTTCTCCGCTGATCTCTATTCTGTTCCTGCTGATCGTTATATTCTGGTTAGCGGCGGGAATCTGATAAGCGTCGGAGTATGCGGTATTGAACCTGTCAATCGAGGACGGCAAAAATGTGCTGTTGGTACGCGGCGCGTACAGAGAGATCGCCCGCGGCACATTGGTAAACGTATTGTTTTCCGCGGTAAAACCGGATACATCAGTCATCTGTATGGCGGCGCTTGTCAGGTCTGAAAACGTGCAGTTTTGGATTTTCATATTTGTCGTCGGGCAGTTTAAAACAGAGTTGTGGCTACCGACGCCGCGCGCAACTCTCGAAAAGCTGCAGCCGTCAATCAGTATGTTCTGATTCGGCAGTATTTCGTAGGCGTAGCCGGAAATATGGTCTTTTTCAAGAATGTCGAACTGTACCGCCTCGTAGTAGGCTTTGCTGATCAGCGTCTGGTTCCGGAAAGAACAGTTTTGCATCGTAAAACCGCTGACCCCGGCAACTTCCATAAAATGCCCGTCGATTGTGTTCTGCAGCGTAAAGTTTTTCATCAGGAAATTTTCTGCATGTCCGACTTTCAGCGTGGTGGAAACCGTATTGCTGTTCTGGTCGAAGACCGCGCCCCCTGTTCCGCCGTCAAGCGTTATGTTTTTATAATAGTAACCGGGAGCATTGTCGGACTTTGTGCCAACGATCATCATATTTCCGCTGCCGCTGCGCAGAAAAGTCACGCCCTCCATAAAAAAGCAGGTGTTGCTGTAAATATGAAGCGTGCTGCTGATTTCATAAGTACCCGGGGCGATGATAATTTTATAAGGAAGCTCTGCAGTGGCATGGTCTCTCGCCTCGTTTAAAATTTTCTGGACCTGGGATGAGACAGTCGCCTTTTTCCCGTTAAACGTCGGAGCCTGTAAGTATTCCGCTGAGAGTCTGTATACGAAAGATCCGTCTTCTGCGGAACCGGTCGGAACCTCAATTCCTTCCGAGGATGTAATTCCGTCGTCCAGACGCAGTCTGTCTGAAATTTCAAAGACGCTTTCCTCATAGATTTCGTCGGATGCGTTTTCCTCGGTAAGACGTATTACCTCGTCATCCGCAATATTTTCGTCCTGCAACAGGGAGTCGGACGCAAAACCGGTATCGTTGGCGATGTCATAAACCGGATTGGCGGATGCCATAAGCGGGGAACAAAGTGCAAGAACCGCGGCAAGCGCGGTACAGGTTGTTTTTTTTAATAATTTCTTAAAAATCATCTGTTATCCTCCTCGTATCAATAGTTATAGTATATCATTTTTCTTAGATAATAGCAATGAAAGAAATGTTTAAAAATGGAAGATAAGTTTTAGAATGAAATTCGACAAGAGGTTTTAAGCCTCTGCCGAATTTCTT
>CAMUHN010000091.1 GCA_947088675.1 uncultured Roseburia sp. | reverse complement strand
TGTCAATCGTAAATGTGGAAAGCAAAGATTTAATGTAGGGGGCGGGGTTATGAATGTGAAAAAAATACTGTTATGTAACGATGTCCGATTTCATAATTGAAAGCGCAAAAATAAAATCTCTTTCAGGCGATATTAAAATAACAGATGCTTCATGCAAGGATTCTAATATCAATACAGAATCGGAAAGGGCGAAAACAGTTTATCTATCATGAGCAACAGCGCAACAGTAATTGTAAAATAGTTTTGGAGTGTAGAAACATATGGAACGGTATCAAAGTGATTGTTCCTTTCGTCCATTAGCTCACCACCTATACTCTGAAAATCTTAACCTTTTATTGAATATTTCGCCATACGGATTGACAAATACGACCTTTGCTGATATAATTTCAATGAACAAATATTCATTCAATAAAGGGGATGGTAAAATGCCGAAATCTCCAGAGAGATGTCAGGAAATTCGTGAAGAAGCTCGTTCTAAAATATTGCATGATTCTATGCTTTATTTTGCTAAGAATGGTTTTGCCGGCACAAAGATAAGTGATTTAGCAAAACATATCGGCATAGGGCAGGGAACTCTGTATGTTTATTTCAAGTCGAAAGAAGAATTATTCAATGAAATATATGCTTTAACGAATTATAGTGAAGACATAAAAGAGCTGAAGATTCTTGCACATTTGCCTGTATCAGCCAAAAAGAAGATACACAAACTCTCCAAAAGCATAATGACTAATCTTATGCAGGATGAAACCTATGCGGCTAAGGTCGCGTTGAATACGCAGATGACGCTTGAAAAAAAGGGGTTTGTTTCTGATGAAACTATTTATCAATCAGAATTGTATGAAATTACTGAAAAGATGATTATTCAAGGGCAAAAGGAAGGAAGCGTTGTGAATGGTATGCCAATGAAATTAGCCGATTATTTTTGGGGGGTTGTCTACCTTTATTCTCTTAGAAAGCTATTCACAACGAAATACGAACTGATTTCTGAGGAAGATTTAGCCCGTATTTTATTAAAAGATGAAGCATAAAGGGGCATTTATGAAAAAAATAGCAATGATAACAGGTGCGTCTGGCGGTATAGGACAGGTTTTCGTCCATGAACTTGCAAAAGAAACGCTCGATGAAATATGGGTGATTGGCAGAAATCAGGAACGGCTTCTTGCTCTGAAAAAAGAATATGGAGAAAAAATCGTTTCTTTATGCAAAGACTTAACAAAGGACACAGATCTATTATCTATTTCAGATTTATTAAGAGAGCAAAAAATATCTGTCTTATGGTTAGTGAATAATGCAGGAATCGCAAAAATGGCGCCATCGGCAGAGTTTTCTGTTTCGGAAATCAATCAGACGATTGACCTGAATTGTAAAGCACCTGCCGAGCTTATCAATATCTGCATTCCGTTTATGGAAAAGGGGGCAAAGATATTGAATATTTCTTCTGCTTCCGCATTTCAGCCTGTACCATATATCAATTTGTATGCTGCTACAAAAGCTTTTGAACGAAGTTACTCCCGTGCTTTGAATGCAGAGCTGAAACCATCTGGAATTACGGTAACGGCTGTTTGTCCAGGCTGGGTGGATACAGCAATGCTGTCAAAAGAGATTGATGGTAAAAAGGTGCATTTCCCTGGAATTGTCGCTCCTGAAAAAGTGGTTAAAAAGGCATTGAAGGATGCCAAAAAAGGCAGGGATATGTCTGTCTGTTCACTCTATGTAAAATGCCAGCATCTTAATGTAAAGATATTGCCACAGAAATTAACCATGAAACTGTGGATGCATGGTATCAGAAAGTATTTCTGAGGGTAGATGAATGAAATTGTAACGGAGCGCTCGAATATCTTTGAGCCTGACGTCTATATCACAGTATGTCTTGAAATTGCAGGAAAAGTATGTCCGCATAAGCTGTCTGCCGCTGTGAAACAGGCATTTGAAGCAAATGAAGCTACAATGTCAAAAATCGTGTTAGAAAACGGTCTGGCATAAAGCTATCTGGAACTATGGTAACGGCTGTTTGTCAAGGTCGGGTGCACACAGCAATGCTGTCAGAAAAGATTGATGGTAAAAAGAAAGGGGAATTGAATATGTCATTTACGGAAATATGTATTTATCAGGTTAAGCCGCAAAAGGTGGAGGAATTTGAAGCGCTGATGTTTGAAGCAAAAAGCCTTTTGGAAAAGCAGGAGGGCTTGCTTTTGCTTCGGTTTGCCAAAAGAGGATATCGCATAGACATGGAGCAAATTAAGGAAGGCCTTCCACCTCTTAAAATCAACCGTATTGTAAAAAGTGTTAAATATATGCTTTACTGGGAATTTGATACGAAAGAGAGCTACGGAGCAGCACAAAAAAATCTTTATGACAGCTATTGGAAGTCTATTGAAAAATGTTTATTAGTTCCGCACGACAAATATTTAGGAGAGGGAATGTTTGAATAGATTACGTATAATCAAAATTGTGCATTTCATAGCGCGGCGTATTTCATTTAGAAATATGCCGCGCTATTTTCCTGTTTTCTGAATATGACAGGAAAGGTCAATATTGACGATATTTTGAACAAAGCATATAATAAAAACATCATATAAGAAGAAAAGAACAGCAATCTGCACAAAAACAGGTGAAAGAGAGATAAAACTTATGGAAGAGACATTACGGAAAGCGATTGCGGAAATTACTTATGCAAGTGACCAATATCCGGAAGAGCAATTTCGCATTATAGCAGAAAATAAAGAGCAGGCCATTCCCTGTCTGCGAGCTGCAATTGAGAAAGCAGTGAGAGAGCAAAGTAATCTCGACGAGAATTATGAACTGCATTTTTATGCGTTATTTTTTCTTGGACAATTTCAGGAGAAATCATGTTTTCCGCTGATTATGCAGCTTGCCTCTGTGGATTCGGAGGTACTGGATTACCTGTTAGGGGATGCGATCACGGAAAATCTGGCAGACATTCTCTACATCACTTATAACGGAGATCTGGAAAGCATAAAAGAAGCGGTAAAAAATCCGACTCTGAATGAATATGCAAGAAGCGGGATGCTTCGGGTCATGGGACAGCTCTATTTGGACGGTAAATTAGCAAAGGAGGAGCTGCAGGAATTTATCAGGCAGATCGTGAATGAAGAAGAGGAGATTGGCGACTTCATATATTCGGAAATAGCAAGCCTGATCTGTCAGTGCCATTTTTTCGAAATGCTGCCGGAATTGTGGAAGCTTTATGAGTCGGAAAGGGCGGATCCGTTTGTCAACGGATACTATGAGGACTGCGTCGACGAGATATTTCGATATGAAGAAAGACGCCTGTGTGAGGAAACGATTGATGTCGGCATCATGCGGGGATGGGCCATGTTCAAACAGGAACCAGAGATCCAAAAACAGAAGAAATTGAAAGAGAAAGAACTGCGGCAATTTAGCAGAATGCTTAAATCATATCGATCAGTACAGCACAGCAAAAAAGTCGGAAGAAATGATCCGTGCCCGTGCGGGAGCGGAAAAAAATATAAAAAGTGCTGTCTGAACAAGCCGCAGGCATCCGAGGACATGATAGAGAGCGAGCAGGAGAGAGACAGATGGCTCAAAAATTATCCGCCGGCAGCAAAAGAGCGGCAGGAGGGCAGGACTTATCTGGAAGACCTGTATGACGCCGAGAGTATTGAGATTGATAAAATGCTGTATCTTGCGTTAATGGAACGACCCGATATGCAAAATGCGTCAACTGCAGAAACCGCGAGGGATCGAACCAGAAGATATTTAGAGGAAGCCTTTTCCCTGTTTCTTGAAAAAAAGGAAAAAGATAAGATGAAAACATTTCAGGAGTATGACAGGAAATGCAGCATACACTATCATTGTAAAGAATGGCTTGACTATTATATGAGGATATTGGAAACAGATGAACTGTGGGAGGAACTTCGGAAAGTGGAAGCCTGCTGTGATGAAATGGAGTAATAAGCGCAGCGTAATACGTGTTCCTTAAATTCAAACGCGGGAGGAAAAATATGTCATTTACAATTTATGCCAGAATGAAGCGAATCGGAAAACAAAAGGAAAGGGAACTGGTGCCTGTTCCGTTTGTTCTTGACGAAAAACCAAAAACAGTGCGTCAGCTGATTCTTGCGCTGACAGAACTTGGCGTGCGCGAGTACAACGCGAGAAGAGAAGAAGAGCGTATCTTAACGTGGCTGACCAAAGAGCAGATCGAGGGAAAAGCCGCCGAGGGGAAGATTTCTTTCGGCGTGCGCGGCGGTGAAGACGCGTCAGCGGAACAGGCCGCGGCAAATGCACTGCAGTGTTTTGAAGACGGCATCTACCGCATATTTGCCGGAGAGGAAGAAATGAAACAACTTGACGATACCATTGAGTGGAGCGACGAACTGGTATTTACATTTATAAGACTGACCATGCTGGCCGGTTAGTGTGAGAAGAAGTTCTAAAGCTCACGCCAGAGGGCAAAACGCGAAACAGGTTCGCGCGCTAAGAACAACTAAGTCTCACACCAGAGAATCCCCAAAAGCACGCCATGTATGGCGTTGGATTCTCCGCGCGGATATGAGTCGCGGCAAGGCCGCGACATGGGGGTTAGCGTGAAAAGTACATCGAAAGCTCGTTTGGGAGCTTTTGCTCATTCCAGAAAAGGGGGAAAAATATGTCATATACCTATGAGACAAGAAGAAATTTAACAAAAAAATGGGTTGCTTTTGCAAAAGAGAAAGCGAATAAAAAAAAGCTGGATGAAATTTCGGCGAAAATGCTTCCGGATGTCAGCGCATATTATGTTCCGCAGACAGCTGTAAAAAAAATGAGGGAATTACTGCAAAACGGTACATACAGTTCGTTAAGTGAACTCTACCGGGGCGAATTTCCGGATGTTGTAGAAGTATGTGTACCCAGAGAGATGCAGGATGAATTTTATTATGCGCTCGACGAGATGAACTGTTATCAGATGACAAGAGGGTGGTACCGCAGGACGGTGCGCTCCGGCAGCTATGAGCCGTTTGTGGAAAAAAGTGTGCGTCTGGTACGCGCCTGTTCCAAACTGGATTTTTACGGCGGCGATCTGGCGAATATTCTGACCGGAAATGTCGATCCGGAAATTTATGATCATGCAAGGTGCGAGGTGTTTGACTATGACGCGATTTTAGCGGCGCAGATAGACCGCGGCAACAGGAAAATCGTGGAAGCGCTGAAAGATATATTGCTGGGAGAGGGAAATACGGCGATGATCAGCCATGAGATGATCCGTGGTATTGTAATGAGTAAAAGCGAAGAGCTCTATGAGCTGCTCGGCAAATTTCTTCTTGCGGCAAGGTTGCAGGAAGGCGTGCGCCAGGCAGTCTGCGAGACAATGGACGCCGGTCGCCCGGAGGCATTTCTTCATCTGTTCTCTGTCATTGAGGAAAATAATCTGGTCCGCTATTCTTCGGTGAAACGGGCGGTCAGCACATGGATCGGTATTTTTAATGAAAACAGCGTAGACCGGATTACCGACAAGCTGATGCATCTGATGGGACAGTGCGTGCGCGATCGGGCATTTTGTGAAGAACAACTGGCGACAAACGATTCTGTCGCAATCAGCTGCGCGCTCTGGGCAAAAGGATTTTACGATGCCGATGAAGCGGTCGAGGCGATGAAACAGCTGATTTGGACAGGTACAAAAAATCAGAAAATGACAGCTTCCTATTTTAATGCGTCACTGCAGAGGCCGGAGTTACAGAATCAGGCGGCAAAACTGGTAATCAAAGAATATCCGGATCAGTTGGAGCTCGTCGCATGTTTTATGCCGTCTTTTCTGAGCGGGGCCGGCACCATGTTCTACCATCTGCTGGAAAAAGAAGACGGCGGATATGTATCGATCTACGACAAGGAGGTCAGGAAGCCAAAAAGTATCGGTACCGGGGAAAGTTTTGAGAGCAGGGATGAAGCAAAGGAAATGTATGATCTGTTAAAAGGCATACTGGAGCAGCTGCCGAAAAAAGGCTTTGTAAAAGATCCCTGTATTTTCCCGTGGTATCGGGTGTCCATGAACCGTTCGGATATTGCCGTGCGTATGTGTCTGATCGCCTATATGCTGCAGGAAGAAGAACTTCTGGATGAGGTGGCGGAGCTGATTCCGCAGATAGGACAGGGGGAAAACAGTTATTCCTCTTCCAGAGCAACAATCGCGCGCGTACTGCTCTACCGCCCCAAATCACAGATCCGGAAAAAAGTACTGTTTTCTCTGCTGCACAATCCAGAGGAAACTACGCTGGGCGTCGCGCAGAATCTGGTTAGGGATATGGAGCTTTTACCGGAAGATTACATAGAGATCGAACAGAATTTAAAATATAAAAAAGGGCGCAGCGGAACGCTGGAAATTTTAAAGAAGCAGGAGACAGAGCAGATTGCCGGCTGTATCGAACGGCTGATCAATACATCTTCCGAGGAATGTCATATGGGAGCCCTTGACCTTGCTCTCTGGATGAAACAAAAAGACGAAAAAACCTTTGAAACAGTAAAGGAGAGTCTGGCAAGTCTGAAAAATCCGACCGGAAAAGAGCAGGTTCTGCTGGACGAACTGACCGGTTCCTCCAGCGAGGCGCAGGATATCTTAAAAAAACCGGGATACGGTTTTTACGATGTGGAAAAAGAGTTTGTACTGCCGCCGGCAGAGGTGGACCGAACAAAAGCAGAGCAGCTGTTTGCCTACCAGGAGGAAGATTACCTGCGGGTGTTAAAGCGCCTGGATGAACTGATTTCTGAGAACCGGGAAAAATCCTATGTGACAAAATGGGAGGAAGATGCGGTACTTGGAAATAAGTTGGAGCAGTGTCGTTCCATCTATGACGATCCGGATGCAACGCCATTGGATGCCTATCCGTTTCGTGAATTATGGGAGGGATTCTATCAAAAAGAAATCCGCTCTCCGGAGCTTTTGCTGGAAACATATTTTTACAGGCGTTGCGTCGCACAGAAATCTTACAGAGACAACGCCGGGTTGTATGAAAAGGTATTCGGCAGCAGGCGCCAGTCGTTCGCCAGCCGCAGCGCGGGCCTTGACTATATTGTACAGGTATACGAGGTGATCGACGTATTGTTTCAGGAATATGTGCCCGATTCTCTGCGTGCGAACTGGGCGCTGCCGGCTGTTGCAAAGCTGCTGTCCATACTGGATGAAAGAAATGACCTTTACTTTTATACAGAGCGGTATTGGGGAGACCGGGAACAGACCTATTCCAGGCGCGCAACGGAACTGCCGGTTTTTCAGGAGCTGTGCGGGTGGATATCCGGTGTGGAGGATGCAGATTGGGGAGCGTCGTTCACCATCCGTTTCGGACTGCAGGAATATTACGAAAAGCAAAAGAAAAGAGAAAAGTCCCGCTATACATACAGCAGTACCAACTATCTGTATCTGAAAGATTTTGTGGAGTGCTATGTCCGGGGATTCTGGGACAAAGATATGGTGTATAAGGCAGTGTTCCGGTTTCTGACGATAGGCGCGCTGTTCGGGCCGGTCAGCGCAGTCGAGCAGATCGGGGCCATACCGCTGCGCAGTGCCTATATGAGCGATGTGAATCGCTTTTTCGGAAATGATGTGATCAAACCGACAGACGGAAAGTATAACTTTGATGCAATCGGGGACGAAATGCCGGCGATGAAGCTGGCGCATGAAATTTATCGGGAGATGATTCCGGCCGTTTTAAAAGTGGAATTAAAGCGCGGCGAGCAGCCGACGCCGTTTTCATCCGGTATCCACAGCATTCATGTTGTCTATGGAATTGACTATATGATACAGATTTTAACGGCTCTGGGAAAAGACACGCTTCAGCGGGGCTACAGTTATTATTCAAGTAACGAAGAACGGAAATCCGTATTAAGCCATCTGTTGAAAATATGCAGGCCAAAACCGGACGAGACGGCGGCAGACTTAAAAGCGGCGTTAAAAGGATCCGATATCACAAAGAAGCGCCTTGTGGAACTTGCCATGTATGCAGACCAGTGGATCCCGATGCTTGAGGAATATCTAAAGCTGCCCGGTTTTGCAAGCGGCTGTTACTATTTTATGGCGCATACCAGCGAAGCGTTTGACGAATACACCACCTCCATGATTGCAAAATATACGCCGCTTACTCCGGAAGAGCTGCACGACGGAGCGTTTGACATTAACTGGTTTTTTGAAGCGTACAACAGGCTTGGAGAAAAGGATTTTAAACTTCTCTATGATGCGGCGAAATATTCCTCAACCGGAACGGCGCACGGACGTGCCAGAAAATATGCAAACGCGGCCCTTGGACAGGTGGAACTGAATGCCTTAAAAGAGGAAATCGACAGCAAGCGCAATAAAGATCTTTTGATGAGTATCGGTCTTCTGCCTCTCTCCAAAAAAAGAAAAGAGCGCGATGCCGACCTGTTTGACCGCTACCAGTATATTCAGAAATTTAAAAAAGAAAGCCGCCAGTTCGGCGCACAGCGCCGCGCCAGCGAAGGCCGCGCTGTAGAGATTGCATTGCAGAACTTAAGCGTAAATGCCGGATTTACGGATGTAACGCGTCTGATTTTACGTATGGAGAACCGGCTTGTGGAGCTCTCCGCGCCGTATTTTGACTGGAATGCAGTCGGGGAAATCGAGCTGATGATTGCAGTGGATGAAAACGGCAGGAGTACGATTAAGTGTCGAAAAGATGAAAAAGTATTAAAATCAATACCGGCAAAATACAAAAAGCATGAAACTGTACTCGATTTCCAGCAGATGAATAAAAAATTAAAGGAACAGTACAGCAGGACAAAACAGATGATGGAACAGGCGATGGAGGACGGCACAACATTTGAAGTCTGGGAATTTTTGGAGCTTGCAAAAAATCCGGTTGTCAGTCCGATTGTACAGCCGCTTGTAGTCATGAAATATGACGAAGCATTTGACGCTGCAAGAGAGCGGATTCTGCAGGAGGAAGCAGCCGCCCCAAAAACCTCCAAAAAGACAAAACGCAAAGACGACAAAAAAGAACCGAGTAAAAATGTCGCAATTGAAAAAGGGGACAGTAAAATTGTCGCTTTGCGGGAAGAGAGCCTGCAGCGCGCACAAAACAGATGTATGGGCTTTCTGACAGAGGATGGAATCGTCGACTGGAAAGGGAATATTACGCCTGTAAAACAGCAGGATACGATTCTGATTGCACATCCGTTTGACCTGATGCAGAGCGGTCACTGGCAGGATTATCAGAAGCTTTTATTTGAAAAACAGTTAAAACAGCCGTTTAAGCAGGTATTCCGCGAACTGTATGTGAAGCTCGACGAGGAATTAAAGCAGGAGAAATCCCTGATGTTTTCCGGCAATCAGATTCAGCCGCAGAGAACGGTCGGCGCGCTGCGCAGCCGCCGCTGGGTGGCAGACTACGACGACGGACTGCAGAAAGTATACTATCGGGAGAATATTGTCGCCCGCATCTATGCGATGGCCGACTGGTTCACGCCGAGCGACGTGGAAGCCCCGACGCTGGACTGGGTCGTATTTTCCGACCGAAAGACAGGCGCGTGGCTTAAAATAGAAGAAATTCCCGATATTATCTACAGTGAGGTAATGCGGGACGTAGATCTTGCAGTCAGCGTTGCGCACGCGGGCGGCGTAGACCCTGAGACGAGCCATTCCACCATAGAGATGCGCAGTGCGATTGTGGCATGTAATCTGGAGCTGTTCAAAATTAAAAATGTGCGTCTGGAGAAAAATCATGCCTTTATTGACGGCAAACTCGGCCAGTATACGGTTCATCTTGGAAGCGGCGTCGTACACCAGCAGGGAAATGCAATGCTGTATGTCATCCCGGTCCACTCCCAGCACAGAGGCCGCATCTTCCTGCCGTTTGTCGACGACGATCCGAAAACAGCGGAGATTATGTCCAAGATACTGTTGTTTGCGGAGGACAATAAAATAAAGGATCCGAATATTTTGTCACAGATACATTAAACACTAACAAGATCCAGAAAGTATTTCTTTTTAAGAAAATATTAACAAAAAAAGGAGAAAAAAACGGATTTCCGCGTGAAAATTAAAGT
>CAMUHN010000090.1 GCA_947088675.1 uncultured Roseburia sp. | reverse complement strand
TCGCGGCTGCGGCTGGCGCGATACTCACGGCAGATTTTATCTGTCGTGAGTATAACAGGATAAAATGACAAAATTTACCGGAAAGTGCGTTTTATGCGGAATGGAGATTAGTGTGAAAAAATATGTATGGTTGATTGTGGCGGTATCCCTGTTTGCCGGGGGGATCGCATCGGAAGCAAAGGCGGAATCTGTTGCGGCAGGGGAACATGGGCTGCCCTGCGGCCGGCTGTTGACAGAGGAGATTGAGATTTCTCTTTCGGATGAAAGTACGCGGGAGTTTTTTGAGGACAGCTATGTGGTGCGGCGCGCTGCATGTTATAGCGATGAGACCGAGAAATACGGGAATTATTATGTCTATAATCGTCTGACTGACGATGAACGCTCCTATTGGGAACAGCTCAATGAAATATGTCTTGGCTATCTTAATACGGAGGCGGATGCGCTTAGCACAAAATCAAACGGCAGGGATATTTACTACCTTTCAGGCGCGGCAAGCGAGCGGCTGACAAAGGATGAGATGAAACGCGTTTTTTATCTTTTTAAGTATTCCAATCCGCAGTATTATTTTATCAATCATCAGGTCATCTCATTTCAGCGCGCCGGAGAGGTATATGTTTCGCCCGGAATTTACAGTGCGTTTGCCGACGGCACCGCGCGGCGCGCGGTGTCGGAAAAAATGTTTGCGCAGGTGGAAAAGTGGGAGGAGCAGTTGGAAGACTGCGGTACATCGGAGGAGAAAGTACGGCTGATTCACGATCTGATTACGGAAAAAGTCACTTATAACGATGCGATTTACGATCCGGATTTTGAAGAAGATACCGAATATTCTCAGTCTGCGTACAGCGTGTTTTGTATGGAAAAAACGGTCTGCGCAGGTTATGCGCAGGCGTTCGCACTGATGTGCAACAGCGCAGGCATTGATTCGTATGCAGTGACAAGCAAAACGCATGAGTGGAATAAAGTCAGAATTGACGACAGCTGGTACAACGTGGACTGCACCTGGGACGATTCGGGAGATCTGCGTACCTATCGCTATTTCGCGCGCAGTGACCGCTATTATGATACCGCCAGTTCCCAGAGCGCCGTAAGCCATAAGGAGGAGGAATACTGGGAGGCGTATCTGCCGCTTTGTACGCAGGATGCGTCTTTTGCGGATGAGAGTTACAAAGCGCCGGGGAAGCTTCCGGTGATCACGGTGCACACCGGGATGCCGGCTGCAGTGATCACGCCGCAGGACGGTATGGCTCAGGTTTTCATCTATGGCGGGGAGGAGGGCGCCGCGTATTATTATACGCTGGACGGGACACAGCCGTCATGTGCTTCGACGAAAAGCCGTCTCTATACGGAGCCGTTTTTTGTCCCATGGCAGACAGTGATCTCGGTTCTTGCGGTAAAAGATGCGCGTCTTGACAGTGAAGTCTCAGAAGTAACAGCGGTCTGCGGCCATGCGTACCGGGATATGGTGGTAACAGAAGCGACCTGTACAACGGAAGGAATGCGGGCAAACGTCTGTGAATACTGCGGCGATTCTTTCGGGGAAACCGTGATTGCAGCAGAAGGACATCTTTGGGACGAAGGCGCTGTGGAAGGAACTTTTCGTGTGTATACCTGCACAAAATGTCATGAAAAATATACGGAGCAGATCCCGGACAACGGGAATGCCGGAGGGAGCGGGGACAACGGGAATGCCGGAGGAAGCGGAAATCCCGGAGGATCTGAAGACGGCGGGAATGCCGGAGGAAGCGGGAATACAGGAGGAGCCGGAGACAGTGGAAATCCCGGAGGGAGCGGGGACAGTGGGAATGCCGGAGGAAGCGGAAACGGGGATTCTGGTAATGCGGGCGGCACAGGTACGCCGGGCGCCGGACAACAGGGGACTGCTGGCAATGCTTCCGAAAAAAAACTCGCGAAAGGGGATTCCTTTAAATCCGGGCAGAATACATATCAGGTCACAAAGACAGGAAAAAATCCGGAAGTGAGATTAGCCGGAACAAAGAAAACGGCAAAGTCGCTTGTTGTACCCGCAAAAATTAAATATAAAGGAATTTCTTACAAAGTGACATCCATTGCGAAAGAGGCGTGTAAAAACTGTAAAAAGATAAGAACGGCCGAGATTGGGAAAAATGTAAAGACAATCGGGCAGGGGGCATTTTACGGCTGTACTGCGCTCAAATCGGTTGTGATCCAAAAAGGCGTTACAGAAATAGGCAAAAAAGCATTTTACGGCTGTAAAAAACTTTCTGATATTAAAGTAAAGTCAGCCATCTTAAAAACTGTCGGCAGCAAAGCTTTAAAAGGAATCAGCGCAAATGCAAAGATCAGGGTTCCGGCAAAAAAGAAAGCAAAATACCGGAATTTATTCTCCCAAAAAGGGCAGGGAAAAGACGTAAAGATTTACGGCATTTAAAATTCGAAAAAAAGTATAAAAAAGTCAAAATGCCTCTATACAAGACTGTTTTTTTGTGCTATTATAACGTGGTATTGAAAACTACGTGCAATAGACAATGATGACGCGACAATGGTTTCAGAATATGCAGGATAAATTTGCGGTATAATACAGTGCATAGAAAGACAGTAAATAAATGGAGGCGGACCTATGTATAAGATTGTAATTGACAGCTGTGGCGAGTTACCGGAAGAATTAAAGCAGGATGAACATTTTGAGACAGTTCCTTTGGAACTGGAGGTGGACGGATATCGGATCAGAGACGATGCAACGTTTAATCAGCTTGATTTTTTAAGACGTGTCAAAGAAAGTCTGACCTGTCCGAAATCGTCATGTCCGTCCCCCGAACAATATATGGCCTCATACGAAGGAGAGGCCGAGCATGTCTATGTGGTCACGCTTTCCGGAGAATTGAGCGGTTCCTATAACAGCGCGGTGCTTGGCAAAAACCTCTATGAAGAGGAACATAAGGACGGCAAACAGATTTACGTGTTCAATTCCCGATCCGCTTCGATCGGCGAAACGATTATCGGCATGAAAGTGAAAGAATGTGAAGAGGCCGGTATGGCATTTGACGAAATTGTCAGCAGTACGGAAGATTATATCAAATCCATGAATACGTATTTTGTGCTGGAAACGCTGGAGACGCTGCGCAAAAACGGTCGTCTTTCCAATCTGAAAGCGCTGATTGCCAATACGCTGAATATCAAACCCGTGATGGGGTCTACAGATGAGGGGAAAATCTGCCAGCTTGGACAGGCACGCGGCATGAATAAAGCGCTGGAAAAAATGATACAGAGTATGATTGCAAAAACGAAAAACTGTGAGGAACGGGTGCTTGCGATCGCACACTGTAATTGTCCGGAGCGTGCAAAAGCCGTGAAAGAGAAAATAGAAAAACTTGTCAGGTTCAAAAAAATCATTATATTAAATACAGCCGGTGTGAGTACAATGTATGCAAATGACGGCGGAGTTATCATAGCGGTCTGACAGTTACGGAGGATTTGGATGACATACGAAAGGATCGTGGATCATATATTAAATGCGAGGCGTTTCGGCGATCTGCCCGGTGTTGCAGTTTCGGGCAGACTGCTTGATGCGCTGGGCAGGCCGCAGCAGGGGATGAGGCTGATACATATTGCAGGGACGAACGGGAAAGGTTCTGTCTCTGCTTTTTTGTCGCGGATCTTAGAGGAAGCCGGATACCGGGCAGGTGTGTTTACATCGCCGCATCTTGTCGATTTTCGGGAGCGGATTCGGATCGGGCGGGAGATGATCCCGGAGGAAGCCGTGGTACGATTGGGTGAGCGGCTGCTTTCGGCAGAGTCCGGTGTAAAACCGAAGATGTTCGACTATTGTCTGGCAATGGCTATGCTTTATTTTGCAGAGGAGCATTGCGATGTTGTAATTGCGGAAACGGGCCTTGGGGGACGGCTTGACTCGACAAATGCGCTGGGAGTGCCGGAAGTTACCGTAATTACTCGCATTGGATATGACCATACGGAAATTTTGGGCGATACGCTGGAACAAATAGCTTCGGAAAAAGCAGGCATTATCAAATGCGGTACAAAATTAATTACAGCGCCGCAGGAGACAGAGCGGGTGTTACA
The DNA here is from genome assembly GCA_947088675.1 of uncultured Roseburia sp. GTDB lineage: Bacteria > Bacillota > Clostridia > Lachnospirales > Lachnospiraceae > Roseburia. The sequence continues at coordinate 6,211 of CAMUHN010000090.1, read as the reverse complement.
GGTGATACTGGATGCGGCGTCTGTCAAGGGTGTTACCGATATCAGGGCAGTTCATGAGGAGGAGATCGGAAGAGAGGGTTTAAAAGACGGTCTGCAGACATTTTCTTTTCAGGGATATCGTCATTTGCAGACACAGCTTCTGGGCGTTCACCAATATGAAAATGCGGCTGCCGCCATACTGGCGGCAGAAGCGTTTCTGGGGGCAGAGGCAGAGGGAATGCGTCAACACGTTGTGAGGGGAATCCGAAATACTGTATGGGAAGGAAGAATGCAGATTTTAAGCAGAAAACCGTTTCTGCTGGTGGACGGCGCGCATAACGGCAGCGGCGCAGCGGCGCTTGCAAAAAGCCTGGCGTATCTGTTTCCCGGTGAGAAATTTCACTTTATTATGGGGGTTATGGCAGATAAGGATTACGAAAAAATGCTTGAACTTTTGATCCCGCTTGCCCTGGATTTTACGGCTGTAACTGTCGATGATAAACGATCGCTCTCTGCCGGAGAGCTGGCGGCATCGCTGCGAAAGCATAATGCAGAAGTAAAGATCTGCACTGATCTGCAGGAACGTCTGTCATATCTGCCGTCGGAAGAAAAAACGGTTGTTTTTGGATCGCTTTATTTTATCGGAAGCATTCTTGGGACTTATTTCGCCAAATAATTACAAATATTTTACAAATCCGACAGATTGTGACAAAAATTATACTTTTTCTTACATTTCATGTAATAGTCACCTATTTGAAAATTTTTCGTCTATAATAAGCATAAATTGAGAATTAGAAAGCGTTGTCTGTCCAATGGTATTTAGCAGTTTTGAATTTTTGTTCCGGTTTTTACCGGTTTTTTTAATCTTGTATTATCTTGTCCCGAAAAAATTAAAAAATTTTCTGTTGCTTTCCGGAAGCCTCGTCTTTTATGCAATCGGCGAACTGGAGTATCTGCCGCTGTTGTTGGCCTCCATTGCCGTAAATTATCTGCTTGGCAGGATGATGTACATAGAGGAAGAGGAGGCGGGGCCCTGGCAGGCAGTGATGCTTGGCATAGCGCTGACTTATAATTTTGGTATCCTTTTTATCTACAAATACAGCGGAATTGTTGAAAATCTGCCTCTTGGAATCAGTTTTTACACGTTCCAGATCGTCGCGTATATCATAGATGTATACCGCAAAAAAATTCCTGCGGAGCAGTCGTTTGTAAAGCTTGGAACATACCTTACCATGTTCCCGCAGCTGATTGCCGGGCCGATCATCAATTACTGCGAGGTCAAAGAGGCGCTGGATGGACGTAAGATTGAGTTTTCCGATTTTGAGAGCGGGCTGAAACTGCTGATTATGGGACTTGGGGCAAAAGTGATTATTGCGGACAGGATCGGTATTCTCTGGAATGAGATCCGGACAATCGGATTTTCCAGTATCTCGTTTCAGCTTGCCTGGATGGGGGCAGTCGCATTTTCACTGGAACTGTATTTTGATTTTGCGGGATATTCGCTGATGGCGCGAGGTCTTGGCCGTATGCTTGGATTTGACATTCCCGCCAATTTTAATTTCCCCTATACGGCTCGGTCGGTTTCGGAGTTCTGGCGCCGCTGGCATATCACACTCGGCAAATGGTTCCGCGAGTATGTCTATATTCCGCTGGGAGGCAATCGCAAAGGAAAGCGGCGCACCTGTTTGAATCTTTTTATTGTCTGGAGTCTGACGGCGCTCTGGCATGGGGCAAAACCGAATTACCTGTTGTGGGGGACAGCTCTTCTCTGCTGTCTTGCAGCTGAAAAATTATTTTTACATAAACTTCTCGAAAAGAGCGGAATTTTGGGGCACTTATATCTGATCTTTGTGACGCCGCTGACTTGGGTTCTTTTTGCGATCGAAGACATCGGACAGCTGGGCGTTTATTTTTCCCGTCTGTTTCCGTTTTTCGGTCAGGCGGGCGTAGTATTCGGCAGCGACTATGTGGAGTATCTGAGACAGTTTTGGCCGTTGTTTTTTGTCGGTATCCTTTTTTCAACGCCGATTCCGGCCGTTGTCTATAAAAGGATAGAAAAAAAACCGGCTGGTACGGCAGTGATTTTATTTCTTTTGCTGCTTGGAATGTACTATCTGGCAATTTCGACGAATAACCCGTTTTTGTATTTTAACTTTTAACGGTTCGTATTTTGGTGGAGGGAAATCTTGAAGAAATTTTTGAAATGCAGGGTGACAATCAGCCTGGTGGCTTGCTGGATCTTTTTTTCGGCAGTCGGTTATCTGCAAAAGGATACAATTTATAAAAAATACGCGGAAAATATGGGAACAATGCCATATTTTGTGCTGGTACTGCAGGGAATACATGACAATGTCTATCCGTGGAGCACTTCAAACGGCGCTGCCGTAGATGTACATGCAGCGCAAAGAGATGATTATGAGAAAAGTCAGGTTCGCCAGGAGTCGATTGCAAAGCAGCAGGCGGATCGGACATCGGATGATGCTGTCGGCAGCAAAACGCCAAAACAGGCGAAAGAAAAACCAAAGGCAGAGCAGGCGGATCAAAAGAAGCGGGAAGATACTGTTACAAAAGAGGAACCGGAAATAAAAAAGAAAGAGTTTGTGCAGGTCGGGGACGATTACTTTGACGATGCCGTGTTTATCGGAGATTCGAGGACGGTCGGACTCGGCTATTACGGAGGGCTTGACCAGGCAGACTTTTTTGCGACAAAAGGGATGAATATCTATGATCTCTGGCAGAGTGCGTTTTGCGATTTGGATGGCAGTCAGGTAACGCTTGAGGAAGCTCTGGGGGCAAAGCAGTATAAAAAGGTGTATTTCCAGATCGGCATTAATGAGATGGGGACGGGTACGGTTGCATCTTTTATGGACAGCTATCGCCAGACGGTCGAAAAACTAAAAGAGCTTCAGCCGGACGCCATACTTTTTATTCAGGGCATTATGCGCGTTACAAAGGAAAAGTCTGATCGCGATGCAATTTATAATAATCCGGGCATAGACGAGCGCAATATTGAGATTGCAAAACTTGCCGACGGAGAGCGTGTGTTTTATATAGATGTCAACGATGTTGTCTCGGATGAAAACGGAGCGCTGCGGGCGGATCTGACGTTTGACAATCTGCATCTGTATGCGACGAATTACGGAATTTGGGTGGACTATTTAAAGACAAAAGGAATTACGGAGGATTCCTGATTTTATGGATATTTTTTCTCTTTTCCGGCAATACTTATCAGAAGAATCAGGAAAGGAGATTGAAAAATATGTCATTGATGATACCGATTGTCGACGTACATGCCAGACAGATTCTGGATTCGAGAGGAAATCCAACCGTTGAGGTTGAAGTGACGGCAGAGGCGACTACGACAGGAAAAAAGATATCCGCCCGTGAGTCTGTGCCGTCCGGTGCAAGTACCGGACAGTTTGAGGCGCTTGAGCTGCGGGACGGCGACGACCGCTATTTTGGACTTGGCGTTCAGAAAGTAATAGACCATGTAAACGGAAAGATTAAAAATGTTCTGCTGGGCAGAAACGTATTGCTGCAGGCGGATATTGACCGGTGCATGGTGGAGCTTGACGGCACTGACAACAAGGAAAGTCTCGGGGCAAACGCCGTATTGGGCGTATCGCTTGCATGTGCCAAAACCGCGGCAAAGGCGCTTGATATGCCGCTGTACCGTTATCTTGGCGGCGTAAATGCGAAAGAGCTTCCTGTGCCGATGATGAATGTCATAAACGGAGGCGTCCATGCGAAAAATTCACTTGACTTTCAAGAGTTTATGATTATGCCGATCGGAGCCAAAACTTATTCCGAAGGGCTGCGGATGGGAGCGGAGGTATATCATTTCCTGCGCCAGATTTTAAATGAGGACGGACTTTCCACTGCTGTAGGTGATGAGGGCGGTTTTGCGCCGGATTTTGGCTCTGTCAGAGAAGTGTTCCAATATCTTGGACGCGCAGTTGAAAAAGCAGGGTATGTGGTCGGAAAAGATATTGTGTATGCAATGGATGCGGCAGCAAGTGAACTGTATGATGAGAAAAAAGGAGTTTATCTGTTTCCGGGAGAGACAAAGATGAAAGCCGCGAAAGAAGAGGGCAAGAGCAGTACTGTTTACCGCAATACCGAAGAAATGATCGCGCTTTACGAGGATCTGACCAGAGAATTTCCGCTGATTTCGATTGAGGACGGACTTTTTGAGGATGACTGGGACGGATGGCAAAAACTGACAAAAGCGCTTGGCGACCGTATTCAGTTAGTCGGCGACGATTTGTTTGTGACGAATCCGAAGCGCTTAAAGTGCGGGATACAGATGAAAGCGGCAAATGCCATATTGGTCAAAGTCAATCAGATCGGTTCTGTGACGGAAGCGCTTGACGCAATCGAAATTGCGAAACTGTCCAGCTATGGAACTGTGATTTCGCATCGTTCCGGGGAAACGGAGGATTCTTTTATCGCAGATCTTGCGGTGGCAGTCAACGCGGGACAGATCAAAACGGGCGCGCCATGCCGCGCGGAACGCACAAGCAAATATAATCAGCTGCTGCGCATTGAGGAAGAGCTTGGCAGGGAGGCAAAATATAAAAAATAAATTTTTGGAAAAAAGTAGTTGAAAAAACTCCTCCTGTGTGCTATACTAATCCAAGTTGTGATTCAATACAATGATATTCTGTAATAAGTACACAGGAGGTAAGTGTTTTGGAAGTATTAAAGATTATTTTAACCATAATTTTTATATTGATAGGGTTAGCGCTCACAGTCATTATTTTGATGCAGGAAGGAAAGTCAGCAGGACTTGGTGCGATTTCCGGTGCCGCCGATACATATTGGGGCAAGAATAAAGGTCGTTCCATGGAAGGAATGCTGGTTAAGATCACAAGGATTTTAGTTGTTGGTTTTCTTCTCCTTGCGGTTGTATTGAATCTCGGTATATTTTAGGAAAGTAAGGACTGTCAGCGGGCAGTCCTTTTTCTGATTTCATGGGAAGACATTGTTCTGCAATCGCGTCCGGGGTGGCAGAACAGTCAGTTCCGGGGATTGAGAGACAGGAAAACGGATGGGGGATTGCCCGGATGATTCTTTGTAAAGATGTAAAATCAGCCGTTTTACGGTGAATGAGAGGGTGTATGGACAGAGAAGTTTTTGAGGAGAGAAAAAAGACAATTTATTCATTTATATGCGATGAATTCTATGTGCCGATGAAGTTAAAAGAGATTGCGGCTGTTCTCAATATACCAAAGTCGCAGAGAGAGGAACTGTCAGAAGTATTGGAAGCTTTAAGGCAGGACGGAAAAATTGAGGTTTCTTCTAAGGGCAAATACCAAAAGGCGGAGGGAAACTTTATTACTGGCGTTTTTATCGGGAATGCAAAAGGTTTTGGTTTTGTGGAGACAGAGGATGGGCAGGATGATATTTTCATTCCGCAGGCCCGTACAGGCGGGGCATTTCACGGGGATACAGTACAGGTTGTGCTGGCAGCGGAGAAATCGGAGCGGGGCAGGCGCAGGGAAGGTTCTGTAGCGCATATTTTAAAGCGCGGCATGACGCAGCTTGTCTGCACATATCAGAAAAGCAGCACATACGGCTTTGCCGTTCCGGATAATTTCAGGTTTGGCAGTGATATTTTTATTCCGCAGGAGCGCTCGAGGGGGGCTGTGACTGGGCACAAGATTGTCGTTGAAATCACGGATTTCGGGAAAGGTGAAAAGAAACCGGAAGGGAAAGTCATTGAAATTTTAGGTCATATCAATGATCCGGGTACCGATATCCTGTCTGTGGTACGCGCTTATGAACTGCCGATGGAATTTTCCGAGAAGATTCTGCGACAGGCGGAGCGTGTGGCAAAAGCAGTCAGCACAGCGGATATGGCAGGGCGTATGGATCTGCGCGAGAGTTTGACAGTGACGATTGACGGAGAAGATGCAAAGGATCTGGACGATGCGATTTCTCTGACAAAGGAGGGCGATTTTTACCGGCTTGGCGTTCACATTGCCGATGTGACAAATTATGTGCAGGAACACAGTGCGCTTGATGTGGAGGCAAGAAAGCGAGGGACTTCTGTCTATCTTGTCGACCGAGTGATCCCGATGCTGCCGCATACGCTTTCCAACGGAATCTGTTCTCTGAATGCCGGCGAAGACCGGCTGGCGTTAAGCTGCCTGATGACGATTAATGAAAAAGGTAAGGTTACGGATCATACGATTGCAGAAACTGTTGTGCGCGTCGACCGCCGTATGAG
>CAMUHN010000089.1 GCA_947088675.1 uncultured Roseburia sp. | reverse complement strand
GGTTCCACATAGCCCTGACATTCCCTCGTTCCCAAAAAAATATCCCTCCTTCCTCCTCTCTCGATCATCCTTCTTGCAATGTCAAAATGCTTGTTTTCATTTCGATCAAACGCAAGGTCCTCTCTGTTTTCATTCCATTCAAAATGCGCTCTTACCCGATACTCGACATTGCGCAGATAAGTATAATAAGACAGATCATTTCCTCCGCTGTACTTAATTGGCCGGATGCCTTTTGATTCTGTCTGAATCTGGTTCATCACACGGCACTCGTCAATGACCCAGGTGATCGTAGGCTTCCAGTAAATTGATTCGGTAATTCCTTTTAACGCCTGGTAACTAGGTATCTGGTAACTGCATTTTTCTCCGCCTGTCTTTGACAGCGGATCGGTAAACAGAGCATATCTTCCAAATACGCTGTACTCAATTCTGTTCGGCTTGTCCATTCATGACCTCCTTTTTTCAACTATTTAAAAAATCAACGGTTCCCATTCCGCCGTAATCCCGTATGCGTCATTATACGCACCGGGCGCAGCTATCCGATACAGACCGGGAATCTTTTCGCCGATTGCTTCTATCAGTCCGGAAAATTTACTCAGCTGACGCTCTCTGACATTTACGGTATACCGCTGAGCCTGCCGTATCAGTGATTTTATCTCTCCCGGATCATCTGTATTTTGAATTTTCTCAATCAGCTCTGCACCTTTTTTATATGGCGCAAGAACGCCAAACGAATCATTATCAATGACACGGTATGCGGCGCCTGCCGTTCGAAAAGCCTGATTCATCATATGCTTCTTTTCTAAGGGCTCGTATCCTTCGGACAAAAGTTCCATTACATTTGTATCAGATCCTTTTATCGGAAAATCCATACGATCCGATTCGCCTGCATAGAGCTCCCTGTAGTATTGATCCATCCATTTCGGCATCAAAAGACTGTCTGTTTTCTCACTTTTATCATATTTAATAAGAAGATACTCTGTTTCCCTGGTATTTTCTAACAACTGCGTCATGCTGCCTGTATTTTCATCGGAAAGACGAATCAGATGCAGCTCGCCGTAAGCAAGCTCACCGTTCCTGTTGCAGCGTCCCGCCGTCTGTGCAAGACTGTCAAGCCCGGCCATTGAACGGTAAACGCATTCAAATGAAATATCCACGCCTGCTTCGATCAGATTTGTACTGACTACCACCAGATTTTCCTGCCCATCGCCAAGCGCCTTTTTAATCGACGCAATCCTGTCGCTTCTGTGTTCGGCACACAGATTTGTCGTAAGATATTCGGCTCTGATATTTTGCTCTTTTAGTGTGTCATAAAGATTTCTGACAGCGGATTTTGTATTTAAAACAACAAGAATGGAACGAAATTTTGTCGTCTGCCGGGCAATTTCTTCTCCCAGTGTCTCAACCGTATATTTTTGATTTGGTTTCGCTGTAAAAATTCTGACGCGTTCAAATTTAGTAAACCAGTCGGAAGCATTTTTTATCATATATTTTGGACTGCTGTAGCAGATCGGACAGTCCGCGTCCGCCAGAGCCGGCTGCGTTGCGGTGCATAAAATGATATTTGTATTGCATACTGCATTTAAAAAATTGATCATATAATTAAAGGTATGGATACATTTGACCGGCATTGCCTGCACCTCGTCTATAATAACGACTGCATTGGCAAGCCTGTGCATTCGCCGAATTGACTCGCTTCTGTCCGAAAACAGCGTATTCATAAACTGAACAAACGTAGTACAGATAAACGGTTCCTCCCAATTGACGTCATAACGCAAACCTCTGTCAGCCCGCTCATCTCCGCTTTCTTTCCGTTCGTTTCTGACAACGGATGCATGATGTTCCAGAACCCACCTGTCGTTTCCGATTGCCTCACGAAACACTTTTGCATTTTGTTCGGTGATACTGATATAGGGGGAGACATAGATGATGCGCTCCGTCTTTGGATGCAGCCTGCAAAATTCCAGTGCGCAGGCGAGACTGCTCAATGTCTTTCCGCCGCCGGTCGGAATCGGCAGACAGTAGATTCCCGCCGGATGCGCCGCAAACTGCCGGCACTCTTCCTGCAGAGAATTTCTCGCATCCAATATCGTTTTTTCCTTTTCCGTAAATTGCAAATTTTCGGCATTCTGCCGCATCTTTTGCATATACAGATCAAAATTTTCATTGGCCTGCTGAAAAATCTCCTTTGTTTCAAACACCGTTTGTTTGGAAATGGTGTCTACATTCTCCATAAAATCGGATGTAGCCTCCCAGTCCGAATCAATCAGAATAGATAACAGGAAACGCTGCAAACAGGAGAGCAAAAACATTCTGCATTCAGACAGCCGTTCGCGGGAAATCCGGGATCTGATCTGTTGAAACAGCTCTCCTGTTTTTTTCCATAATATTTTAAATTCAGCGCAAGATTCCAAAAAGATCTGATCCAGATCATATTCACACAGATAATCTGCCTGTGCATTGCGGCATGATTCTTCATAATTCTCAACACTGTCTGTCTTTTGAAAAAACAGGTCCGTGCGATCCTCTGTTACACAGTCGAATAATCCATGATGCGCCGCAATGGCATAAGAAATCATTTCAACCATAATTTTGTCAGCCTGATCTTTTGCTTTATGCTGCATCTCACCGATATATTTCGCACCCGTCGTAGCATGCGCAACCGTTCCACGCAATTTCTGCCGCTTTTTCCTATCCGCATGTATATAATCTTCAAATTTCCGCTTGTTTTTCCCCATATCATGTAAAAGAGCACACAGTGACATAACCTGGGAAATTCCCACCCGTGCGCCTTTCTTTCTGCACAAAAACACGGTCTTTTTTGTATGTTCGGCCACAGATTCTTCTCTGTTTTGCCCGTCGTCGGAAATATGTGCCGTCATGTGTTATCACTTCCTGTCTATATTTGTCATTTTTTCTATTGTATATTATACATACACCGTTGTACAGATTAATTTTTGTTTTTCCAAAGTAAATATAAAGAGTAAAATCTCCGGGTTTTTTAATCAAAAGTATCCTGTCTTTCGAAAAGTCAACATCCCGCCGATCTTGATTTACAATACACTTTTTGCTAAAATAAAAACGCAGTTACCCTTTTTCCAAAAAATGCCGAAAAGCAGGCATTTTTCATCTCGATATGAGTCGCGGCAAAGCCGCAATATGGAGGTTCATGTGATTAAGATAGCTATTTGCGATGATGAAGATTCGCTGATTCGTGAATTAAAAATGTATTTGGAACGATATGCATCTGAAACATGCATGGAATTTTGCTTTTTTATCTATCACGACGGCAGCGAATTAATCGAGAAATATAACGCAGAGTATGACCTCATATTTATGGATATAAAAATGAAACAATTAGACGGTCTGAAAACGGCGGAAGCAATCCGCAAAACAGACAGCACAGTAGGATTGATTTTTCTGACCTCGCTCAAACAATATGTCTGGAGGGGTTATGAATACCGTGCCGTCAATTATCTTTTAAAACCCGTTAAATACAGCGTGCTTAAAATGGAGCTTGACCGTTTTTTTGCCGTCTATAACGGCAAAAACGAACCGTATTTAAGCTTTTCCAACGACAGCGGCAAACATAAGGTAATGTACCGCGACCTGTGTTATGCAGAGACATACAGGCGCAATGTGATGCTGCATTTCGAACAGCAAAAACAGATTATCTACAAAAATATGAAAGAACTTTCTGCACTGCTCTGTTCAAATACCCAATTTGCACAGTGTCATCAGAGTTTTATTGTAAACCTTTCCTATATAAAAGGCGTGGATGGGCTGGATCTGATTTTAACGACAAAAGACCGCATTCCTGTCAGCCAGCCAAAACGTAAGGACTTTATGGCAAAACTGACCGACTATTGGGGGGATATGCTGTGATTTTATTTTTAGATATCCTGTCTATGGGATTTTCATGGGTTTATATATTTGTACTGATTAAAATAATACATACTTTTTTACCACTGCGCAAAAACATTTTTGCACGTCTTGCGGCGGTTCTCGCAGCTTCTTTTCTGTTTGAAACAATCGTATACTCCAATGATTTCGTGGGTTTATTTTTTCCCCTACTGGGAATGTGCGCATATATATCGCTGTTCCACAGCGGCAACCGGGCAAAAAAAATAACCTCTGTCCTGGTGTTTTATCCTGCGCTGATTGCAGTAAATTATCTGATACAGGATATCGGGTCCAAAGTTTTTTTTACAATTTCATCTGCACCGCCGGGACTGTCCTCTGGCTGGACATACGAACAGCTTCTTTTGAGCACAGCGATTCATACATTTTGCATGCTGTTAAGACTTTTGTTTTGGATAATGTCCTGGCAGATTCTGCATAAATACCCCGGGCAGTCTACTTCCAATCTGACTTTAAAAATGTGGTTTATCATAGACATTTTTATGCTGGCTCCTTTTACAGCGATTTTTATCATCATTTACTTTATGCCGGAAAATCCGCTGATCGTCTATCCAATCTGCGGAACCTCGCTATTTTCTTCTTTCGGATGTATCTATCTTGCTTCCTATATTTCTGATTCCCTGCAGACAGCATATCATGTAAAGGAATTAGAAATGAAACAAAAACACTATCATGAACGAATAGAAGCGGAAGAAAAAGTATGCTCGGTCTACCACGATATGAAAAATCATCTGCTTGTATTACAAAATCAGGCCGCCTCTCCCAAAACAGAGGAAATGCTTCATGTACTGCAGTCACAGGTGGCAATATACGAGGACTATGCGCATACAGGCAACGACATTCTCGACATTATATTAAAAGAAAAATCGGCGCTTGCACGCGAAAAACAGACTGCTTTATCCGTTACTGCAGACTTAAATGAAATCAACTTTATCGAGCCGCTTGACATCAGCACACTGTTCGGAAACGGACTTGACAACGCCCTGGAGGCAAGCGGGCAGCTGCCGGAAGAAGAACGTGTTATTCTTGTAAAAGCAGGAAAAGTACAGAATTTCTTTTCGGTTCTGATTCAAAATAACTGTATAAAAGAACGTACACTGCAAGGGAATACCACTACAAAAAAAGACCGCTTTCTGCATGGCTATGGCATTTCCAATATGAGAAAAGCTGCCGGAAAATATAATGGAGAGCTGCTTACCAAATGTGAAAACGGTAAGTTCACATTAAAAATACTGATACCAATTCCATAGACTTTATGTATTATTCCAGAATTTGCATTCTGGATATTAGAATCTGCGTCCTCTGTTGTCTGTTTTTCTCCGATTGCATATGATTGATATATCGACAGAATCAGACATAAAGGAGGATTTACCATGACTATTTTAAATGCATTACATTTAAAAAAATATTACGGCAAAGAGGAAAGCCTGGTAAAAGCGCTGGATGATGTGAATGTATCAATTGAAAACGGACAGTTTGCAGCCATTATCGGCACCTCGGGCAGTGGGAAATCAACGCTTTTAAACATGCTTGGCGGATTGGACACTCCCACTTCAGGCAGTGTTTTGGTGGAAGACAAAAACCTTGAAAACCTCACCGAAGAGCAGCTCACCGTATTTCGCCGCCGGCGCATCGGCTTTATCTTTCAAAACTATAATCTGATCCCCTATCTTACCGCATATGAAAATATTGTGCTCCCCATCCGCCTTGACGGTAAGACGGAAGACCGGCACTTTCTGGAAGAAGTAGTCGCCTTTCTGGAGTTAAACGACAAACTCCAAAATTACCCGAGCCATCTGTCAGGCGGACAGCAGCAGCGTGTAGCAATCGCTCGAGCACTTGTCTCAAAACCTGCGATTATCCTTGCCGACGAGCCTACCGGAAATCTGGACAGCCGCACAAGTCAGAAAGTGATCGAACTTTTGAAAATAACGAGTCAGAAATTTTGTCAGACAATTGTTATGATCACACACAATCTCGAAATTGCCGAAAAAGCGGATGTAAGAATCCGTATCGAAGACGGCAAAATCAGGATGTAAGGAGGCCAGACAGATGAAAGGTAAAAAAATAACCGCAAAAATGATTTCTCTGATGTCAAAGCAGAGTCTGAAAGCAAGCCGAATGCGCAATATTTTCGTAATGATAACGATTGTACTGGCATCTGCTCTGCTGACGACAGTTCTGATGTTTGCGGCAGGCCAAAAACAAAAGGAAAAAAATGATCTCTCCCACAGGCAGCAGGTCAGTTACTATAATCTGACAAAAGAGCAGACACAACAGCTTAGAAAAGACAAACGCATCGAAACACAGATACAGATAAAAACAGGCATTCTCTCCGAGATGGACGGCTTTGACGTCATGCCCTTTTATGTCAGTGAATTTTCCGATCAAATCAGAATCGGAGAACTGGAAAGCGGCAGCTTTCCGGAATCCGAACATGAAATCGCGGCACAGGCAGCTATGCTGGATAAAATGCAGATAAAACCTGCCGCAGGAAGCAGCGTAACTTTTACTTTCTATGACGGCAGTAAGGAAACTTTTACCGTATCCGGTATCTTAAAGGGCAGCGACACGACAAAACAATTTCCCGTATTTTTCTCCGAAAACTATGCGAAAAACGGAAGCCAGTTAAAAGACCGGCCATATGAAGTCTATGCCAGACTCTCCGGCGCGGAGGGAATGTACCCGCAGGAATGCAAAGAGTTAATGTATCTGATTGGAAGCAGTGCGGGAATCGAACGGGAGTATGTAAATCCGTCCAAATCATTTCTTGATTCCCTGTCGGTCAATATGCAGTCTGTTATGATTTACGGACTGGTCGGCATCGTCATCCTGCTCGCCTGCGTCCTTGTCATCTACGGTGTATTTTACCTGTCCGTAATCGGCAGAATCCATCAGTTTGGACAGCTTCGCACACTTGGCATGACAAGAAAGCAGATGAAAAAATTTGTCGCTCGCGAGGGTGGCTTCCTGTTTCTTTGTTCCGCTCCGATTGGTATTGCAGTCGGTGAAATTGCAGGCTATCTTATAATTCCGGACGGTTTTAAGCTGTCGCACACATTTCTGACAGCCGCTCCTGTTTTTGTAACCGTATATATCATCACTATGATATCTGTCCGCAAACCGGCACGTCTTGCGGCCTCTGTCTCTCCTATGGAAGCATTGCGCTATGTGCCGCAGGACGGAATGAAGAAAACTGCAAATAAAAAATTATGCCGAAGTCTGACGCCTTATGCCCTTGGCATCATGAATTTTTCAAAAAACAGAAAAAAAGCTGTCGTCACAATGCTCTCACTTGCCCTGGGCGGTATTCTTTTTATGACGGCTGCCACCTATATCTCTTCGTTTGACAAAGAAAAATATGCGAGACAGGGATATTTTACCGATGCGGAATTTAATATCCAATATTCAGCCGGAGCAATTGAACTAAACGAATACGGAGAAAGCGGCCTGCAGGCACAGGAAATTCTGGGCGAATCCATGATTCAGGAAATTTCTGCTGTTGACGGCGTAAAAAAGATAACAGAAATTAAGGGTTTTGGAGTCAAATACGATTATCCGAAACAAGACGAATATGACAGAAATGATAATGTAACTCCTCTGACCGTGGAAGAGACAAAAGAGCTTGCAGCTTATCTGGAAGACGGCAGCAGCGACTATGATAAACTGATGAGCGGCGATTATATTCTCATATCAGACAATAACACGGCAGAGGAAATCTTTGGATGGAAATTTTTAACCGGAGATCAGATTACGCTGCATTATTATGACGGAAAAAAAACGACAGAAAAAAAAGTTACCATACTTGGCATTTTAAACGACCAGTTTTTGCTTGACCACAACGGCCTTATAGAAGGCTGGTTTGTCATGCCGGAACAGGCAATTTTAAATCTGGTGTCATATAAAAATATTAATTCTCATTTGATCGTATCAACGGACCAGGAAAAAGAAGACAAAATTGCAGAAACCCTTGTCGGATTAATTGCGGACAAACCGGAATTACAGATTGAAACACTGGCGGAACGCAAAATTGCATATACACAGAACGCAAATCAGCAGTTTGGTGTAATCAGCGGTCTTTCGATCTTTATTATGATGTTCAGTATTTTAAGTATGATGAATACGCTGATCACAAATATTGTTACCCGCAAACAGGAACTGACAATGCTTAAATCCATCGGCATGAGCAAAGCGCAGCTTTGCAGAATGCTGCTTACCGAAAGCCTGTTTTTGGTATTTGTCACGGTAGGCACAACAATGACAATCGGTACTGTCTGCGGTTATCTGTTAAGCCGCTGCCTCTATAAAATCGGAGCATTTTATATGGCATTTCAGTTCCCGGGCGTATTTTCTGCTGCCTATACAACTGTATTGATTCTCGTTCCGCTTGTCATTACTTTTGTATCCATGCGCAGCTTTTCCAGAGAACCGCTGGTAGAACGGCTGAGAGGAACAGAGAATTGAAAACAGAACACAAAATCAGAATAACAGGCGAATATGATCTCCTCGTATTATCCCCCGCGATCATTACCTGCCTGCTGAAACAGGTGAAATTGTCCGACGCAGGAAAATTTGTAATTTCTGCAAAAGCAATTTTTCCGCCGGGATATGCCGACTACCTCAAGCATGTGATTACGGCAAATTTGAACATGCCCTGCACAAATCATGACATGAAAAAAATCTGTCAGATGATTGTGCAGCAGGTATCTGATTTGACAGTCGATCAGCAAAAATGTTTTGAAAAAGTCAGTTTTAATAAACGGCGTTCTCTCGTACAATTTCATCTGAACGCAAGCCGTACACTGTATCTGCTGGTTATGCAGAAAAACTCAATCTTTACCTATGTTTACAGAGACATGGAGCAAAAGGAAGTCGAACTTGTATTGCTTATTAACCGCAGAACCGGGTAGAGAAGAGGAATCTTCTCTGCCCGCTGCGAAATAAACATTCCGTTAAACCGGTTTTTATTGTCAGTACTGATACTTGTTTCGATATTTTGCATACATAAACGCTGACAGGGCAAGCGCCATAAGCTCCGCCGCGGGCGTGGCAAACCAGATTCCGTTTACGCCCAAAATAGCCGGAAGTACCAGCATAGTAATCAGCATAAATACAAAAGAACGTGAAAAAGCGAGAATGGCGGAAACAATACCGTTTGAAAGCGCCGTAAACATTCCGCTTGCAAATATATTAAATCCGATAAAAAAAAGCGCCAGCGTACAAATTCGATTCCCCATAACAGCCAGATCATACACCGGATTATCAGGACGCGCAAAGATGGAAACCAACGGTTTTGTTGCAGCAAAAGAGGCCGCTGCCGATACAAAAGAAATCACCGCAATCACTTTTAAACTGACTGCAACCAGTTTTTTTAGTTTCTCCTGATTTTTTTCTCCATAATAATAGCTGATCATAGGCGCCACACCATAAGAGTAACCTGTATACAGAGAACTTGCAAACATCAGAACATACATAATAATGGTGACGGCGGCAACGCCGTTCTCGCCGACATAGCGCAGCATCGTCCAGTTAAACATCATTGTAATAATGCCTGTGACAAGCGCGGTTGCCATCTCAGAGCAGCCGTTTGACGCAGCGTTTGCAATCACTTTCAGGCGAAACGCAGGTTTTGTAAAATGAAGTAGATTTTTTTTGCTGCTGAATAAAAACAGTCCTGTTACGGCTGTGACAGTATAACCAAGGCCTGTCGCTACAGCGGCGCCGCTGTTTCCCATATCGAATACAGCAATAAAAACATAATCCAATACCATATTTAACACGCCCCCCGAAACGGAACAGATCAAAGAGAGCGCTGCCTTTTCGGATGCAATCATATACAGAGTAAAATTGTTCATTAAAAGAATTGGAACGGTAAACAGCAGATAACGGCTAAGATAAGAGATACAGTAACCTGCAACTTCCGCGGAAAGTCCCATATTTCCAAAAATTTTACCCATTACGGCATATCCGAGCACACACATTACCAATCCGACAGCCACGTTTACCAAAATCAGAAATGTAAAATCTTCTCTGGCCTCTTTTTGCTTCTGCTGCCCCATCTTCTTCATAATTACCGCGCTGCCGCCGGTTGCCAGCATCGTAGAAATCGCTGTCACAAACTGAATAACCGGAGCCGACAGATTGATTGCCGAAAGAGCCTCCGTACTGATTAGATTTGACACAAACAGCCCGTCGACCATTGTGTAGAACGACATAAAGACTGACATTGCAATTGTTGGAACCGCAAATTTCAAAATGTTTTTTAATGTAACCGGTTTACAATAGGCATTATCATTTTTCATTTTTTTCTCCTTGTATAATGTATTTAGGTTGTTCGAGGGATACCTATAAACCCTTA
>CAMUHN010000088.1 GCA_947088675.1 uncultured Roseburia sp. | reverse complement strand
TACTGGGCAAACACAAGTTCCAACAGCCTTGCCGGGAAACTGATCCGGGAGGGGAACAGGAATATAAAAATTTCCTTTGAAAAACTGCTGAACGGGGAATGCATCCGACTCCCGATTGACGAACAGATTGTATTTAACCAGCTGGATGATAATGAAAATGCTATCTGGAGCCTGCTTTTAGCCAGCGGGTATTTAAAAGCGACAGCACATGACAGCTACGATACAGCAGTTTGCGCCCTGCCGGAATATGAGCTTGCCGTTACAAATCAGGAAGTAAACCTGATGTTTCGAAATATGGTTCGTATGTGGTTTGCAAAAAATGTATCCGACTATAACGATTTTCTGAAAGCGCTGGTTCTTGGTGATCTGGATGCCATGAATGAATATATGAACCGTGTTGCGCGTACTGTTTTCAGCTGTTTTGACACCGGGAAAAATCCGTCGCATGCAGAACCGGAACGTTTTTATCATGGGTTTGTGCTGGGTCTGATGGTGGATCTTGCCGACCGCTATATGCTGACCTCCAACAGAGAAAGCGGCTTCGGCAGATACGATATCATGATGGAACCCATCGGGAAAGGGGAGGATGCTATTATTCTGGAATTTAAGGTTTTTAACGCCAGGCGTGATAAAACACTGGAAGATACCGTAGAAGCTGCTTTAAGGCAAATCGAAGAGAAACGGTATGCCTCTGTTTTGGAAGCAAGAGGATTTTTAAAGAGCCGGATCAGAACATATGGTTTTGCATTTAGGGGGAAAGAAGTTCTGATCGGCCGGTTTCACTGATCAATCAATATCGCGGTTCAGGTGGAATCGGTAAAACGGAGAACCACAGGAGGGACAGGATGGCGCGCACGGATATGGATGACATAAGTGCAACAATGGCTTTCAATCAGCCTTCACAATACCATTGGCGTCACAATCAGAAAAAAGTAATGATCCTTTTGGACGAGTATGATACCCGGATGCAGAAATCTTATGTCAACGGCTGCAGGAAAGAGCTGACCGCATACGGTTTTGCTTTTTGGGGAAAAAGGTGTGGATTGGTTAGAAAGAACGCAACGAAACAGGAGATATTTATGAGAAATGAAACGCAGGTTTTGAATCTGTTGTTAACAACAGCCAAAGCTGACAACAGAATTTTAGCAGTTTACATGAATGGTTCAAGGACAAACCCAAATGTATCAAAAGATATTTTTCAGGATTATGACATTGTGTTTGTGGTTACAGAAACACGATCCTTTATTGAGGATAAAAGCTGGATTCATCAGTTTGGCACGATTCTTTACATGCAGTATCCGGATGAATCCCCTGATGATCCGGGCGATAAAGATAATTTCTACGGATGGCTGATGCAGTTTGACGATGGCGTGCGGATTGACCTGCATGTGGAAACGGTTTCACATGCAAAAGAATTTATCCGCAATGATAAATTATGCTCCATTTTATGGGAAAAAGAGCCTTTTCTGCCCTCCATTCCGCCTGCAACAGACGTGGATTATCACGTAAAAAAGCCGTCACATGCACAGTTCTGCGCATGTATCAATGAATTTTGGTGGTGCAGCAACAATCTGGCGAAAGGCCTGTGGCGGGAAGAAATGCCATATGTTCAGGATATGGCAAATTTTGTGGTACGCAAACAACTGGAGCGGATGCTTTCATGGAAAGTCGGCATAAAAACGAATTTTCAGGTAAGCGTAGGAAAATCGGCAAAATATCTTTACCGCTGGCTTGACAAAGAGGAATATCAGGCATATCTGAATACCTGGTTTGGCGGAAATATATCGGATGCATGGGAGGCGGTTTTTCGGATGTGTCATTTATTTGATGCAGCGGTAAACTTTGTGTCAAAAGAATTAAGATACGAATTTAACGAAAAAGAAGGGCAGGCAGCGCTTTTATTTTTAAAACATGTCAGAAGCCTGCCCCGGAATGCAAGCCAGATATTTGAGAAACAAAATGAGCAACCTGGGAAAATTCCGGTTCTGAAAAATTTAGAAAAATTTTAGAAATATTATATTTATTTTAGAATTTATATTTTTCTTGACAAACCCTGCTTTTTGAAGTATCGTCATAAATACCGTAAATGATGCATTTATTAGTTGGTCAGGTAAACAGGAACTGGATTTGCGGCTGTTTTCATAAAGGGTTTTATCAGTATGAGAAACGTACATTCAGAGTTACGGTAAATGGATCTCGACGAATGATTGCAAGGGGGCGCAATGTTAAAAGAAAAGCAGATCAGAATGCGGAATCAACATATTTTTTGCTTATTATTGTGATACGGCAGATCATGCCGTGTATTTTTTAGATTATATGGAATAAGATGCGAACGTTGATTTTTCATTTCATGCGGCGATCCAAAATCAAAAATAGGATGTACATCCGCCGCTTTCTTATTGCTTTCTGCATATTATATATTTCTTTTTCAGAAAAAATTTATAACGTCCGGCCCGGATTATTTTCTTGCTTTTTATTCTCTGAGACATTATTGCATTTATAAGGAGATAATGGATGAACTGCAAAATACTGATTCGGATGACTTCTTTTATTTTTCTTTTTACATTGCTTTTTATTGCGGCAAATAGCTTCATGCTGCCGAACTGGAACGACTGGGATAATTCAGACAGGCTGAACGGATTTTATAAAGAACCGGAAAATAAAATAGAGGTATTGATGATAGGCTCAAGTGTTATCGCTAATAGTATGATTCCAATGGAATTATATGAAAAATACGGGATTTGTTCCTATAATCTGGGAACTGCCCAGCAGCCTGTTATGGTTTCTTATTATTGGCTTCTGGAGGCATATAAGAGGCATCCAAAGACACTGAAGACAGTTATTATGGATGCTTCTATCATCAGGTATGAGCCGCCTTTGGAATATTATCGCGGTGCTGTCGACAGTATGAAATTTTCTCAGTTAAAATATCAGGCTGTGACAGATTATACGGTCAATGGCGGTTTCCAGAAAACGATGTCCTACTTTGTGCCGCTGTTTTCCTATCATTCCAGATGGAAGTCTTTGGGGAAAGAGGATTTTTATGAAAAATATGATAAAACAGCGAATATAAAAAAGGGGTACCAGTTTGAGGTTGACCGCTATTATGATGAGGACGATTATGACAGGCTGCCTGTTCCATTGTATTATGCGGACAGGGATGCAGAGACAGAAGAACTGAACTCAGAGGGACTGGAGTATTTAAAAAAAATAGCAGATTTTTGTCAGGAAAAAGGGCTTAAATTTATATTGATTAAGACGCCTGTTTTAATTCAATGGAATGTATCAGAGCACAATGCAGTGCAATCAGTCGCAGATACATATGGAATAGATTTTTTGGACTTCAATTTTGCACCATTATGTGACGAAATAGAATATAATGGTGCAATGGATAGCGCAGATGGCCTGCATATGAATTATTATGGCGCGCAAAAGATAACGGAATGGATTGGGAATTATCTGGTCACGGAATGCGGTGTTTCAGATGTACGCAAAAATGAAGATTATCACTATCTGGACAGTCAGTTAGAACAATTTCATACAGATGTTACAGATATCATGCGTCTCCAGGAGATCACGGATCCCGCAGAATATCTGGCCGAGGCGTCTGTTTTGCCGGATTGTACCGTTTTTGTTACCGTTAACGATGAAGCCGCAAATTCTATGACAGAAGAACAAAGGGAGAAGTTTGCAGCGTTAGGGCTTCCGTTACTTTCCAAACTGGAGTTTCGTGATTCCTATCTGGCAGTAGTTGATCGGGGAGAAGTTATTTATGAGATGTCAGGGCATGAGAAAGCGTCTGTACATGAAAGCGAAGAAGAGCCGGAACAGACAGAACCGGCAAAGGAATTGACAGAAAGCATTGCCTGGCAGAATACGTTAGATAATGGCATATTTTGTTCGTTAGAAAGCGCAGGATACTATCAGGGGAATACGGCCTCCTGCCGCATCGACGGTATTGAGTATGCACAGGAAGAGAGAGGTCTGCAGTGCGTTGTTTACAATAACAGAACAAATCGAGTTGTTCACACAGCTTATTTTGATACCCATCTGTTCAGTGAGAGAGAACCGTGGGATCTCAGATCAGCTTTGCGCGATGCGATAGACAGTGATCAAAACTATATGGAATTACCGGATGATCAGTTAAAACTCTATCTGTATAACCGGCGCTGCGATAATGCACGCTTTGCAGCGCAGTTGAGGCAGGATGCAGATCATGAGGAGTTTTTGTCATTCCTGCAGGCCTATCAAGAGAAAGAGGATACGGCCGTTTTTCTTGCTGTAAAAGGGGACGCGTCAGGGCTTTTGGATGAAGAAGCAAAGGAGATGCTGCGGCAGTATGGTCTTTTAGAATATGCTGAAATGGAAGACGGCGCTTCTTATGTTGCAGTTATAGAGAACGGAAAGGCTGTATTGGAGCGAAGCGGCGGGGAGCAGAGGCCGATTTTTCATAATGGCGGGTACTATATGCTGCAGAGCGGCGGAAAAGGGACCGAAGACTGCGGCTATATATCAATAAACGGAATAAAGTATACGGCGTCCGAAGGCATTCAGATTGTCATCTATGATATGGTGTCCAAAACAGTTCAAAACAGGGCGCTGCTTGGACAGGACGCGGTGTTTGAGATGCTGGAGTTGTAACGGAAGATTTTAGATTACACAAACTGCCCCTGCGCTGCAGGCGAAAAGGGGAAAGCGAGATGGATGGAGCAGAGAATGAACTTTACAGATTACCTATTTTTCCCTGTGTTTGCTGCAGTGATTATCGTTTATTTTGTTGTGCCGCAGAAAAAGCGTTGGATTGTATTGTTGGCTGCAAGCATAGTATTTTTTCTGACATGGAGTCTGGAAATGTTTCCTTTTGCGTTGTTTGCAGCTTTTGTGGCATGGATTGCGGCGCGAAAGATTGAGAAGCGTTACGAAGCGCTTAACGCGTATACAAAAAAACAGAAAAAGGCTGTTACAAAAAAACAGACGGATCTGACACAGGAGACAAAGAAAAAATGCAGACATATTTTATGGATAGCAGCGGCTGTGATTCTCTTTATGCTGATCTATTCCAAAATACAGTATGTGATGGCGGATATTCCTGTTTTATCCGGTATCGTTGCACTGCTGTCTGATCTTTATTGTACAGTATCGCGGTTTTTCGAAAAAATTCCGATTCTGTCATATTTTGCATCGGATACAGCCGCGCAGGAGGGCGGACAATTTTCTTTTTTAGTGCCGCTCGGAATTTCCTATTATACGCTGTCTCTGGTCGGTTATCTGGCGGATGTTTACTGGCGGAAAGAGCGTGCAGAGCGTAATTTTGGAAAATTGCTATTGTATGCGCTTTATTTTCCCAAAATTTTGGAGGGACCGATTGCGAAACATAGAAATATTGCACAGCAGTTAAATGAGGGTGGAAATTTTGATTATACGCGCTTGTGTCATGGGCTGCAGCGGATGCTCTGGGGATATTTTAAGAAACTTGTGATTGCTGACAGGATTAGCCTGCTTGTGACGGAGGTATACGGCAATTATACGGAATATTTCGGAACAGTTCTTTTTGTGGCTACGGTAGCCGGCGCGGTGCAGCTTTACTGTGATTTTTCGGGCTGTATGGATATTGCGCTTGGTATTTCCGAAGTGTTTGGCATAGAGTTGGAAGAAAATTTCAGGCGTCCGTTTTTTTCAGAAAGTGCGGCGGAATTTTGGCGCAGATGGCATATCACAATGGGGGTTTGGTTTAAAGATTACATCTATATGCCGCTTGCCGTATCGCCGAAACTGATTCGTGCAGCGGGAACTGTAAAGAAGCGTGCCGGAAAGCGCGCAGGCAAAAATTTCATGACGATTGTGCCGCTTGCCGTGGTCTGGTTCCTGACAGGATTGTGGCATGGTACGGGGATGAATTATATTGTCTGGGGGATCTACTGGGGAGCGCTTATCATACTTTCCAGTGTGCTGGAACCGGAATTGAAAAAACTGACAAAATTACTTCATATTAATACGGAAAGCAGTGGATATCGGCGCTTTCGATGTATCAGAACATTTCTGTTATTTTGCGTCAGCCGTGTCATTACCATACCGGGCAACCTGCATGCAACAGCGGAAATTTTTCGTCGTATACTGTTTCATTTTTCACCATGGGAATTTTTTGACGGGACGTTATATACGATTGGACTGGATCGTCCGGATTTTCTACTCGCGCTTCTTACGCTTTTTATTTTGTATCTTGTGGGAAAAAAGCAGGAACAGGGAATTGCGATCAGGCAAAAAGTGGACAGTCTCTTTCTCGTATGGAGATGGCTCATTTATCTGGCGGCAATCTTTGCAGTGTTGATTTTTGGTATCTATGGGGCAGGCTATGATGCAAGTGCCTTTGTGTATATGAACTATTAAAAAGGAGAAAAAACGATGGAAGAAAAAATTATGGAATTATTATCGGAGGAGTATCCGGACATTGATTTTGCGGCATCGGATTCACTGGTTGACGACGGAATTTTAGATTCTCTGACGATTACGGGAATCATTGCGACGCTTTCTATGGAATTTGGTATTGTCATTCCCTATGAGGAGATTATTGAGGAGAATTTTAATTCAATTGCAGGGCTTGCGCGTATGGTCGAGAAGCTGCAGTGAAAGGCACAGGGAGGAAAAAATGACGGATACGCTTGTGAATCGGATTATCTCTCTGGCAAAAAGTCAGCCGGATCGGCTTGCGGCTGCATTCAAAAAAGAAAGTCTCTCTTACAGGCAGCTGTGTCAGCGTATGTTCTTATTCTCGGCCAGACTGAGGAGAGAGGGGATTCAAAAGGGGGAGCGTGTTGCATTTTGCGCAGTTTCTAAACCGGAAATGATAGTGGCATATCTTGGTATACAGCATTGCGGCGCAGTTGCAGTTTTTTTGGATAAAAATGCTTCCCCTGCCAGTATGTATGCCATTTATAAAGAAGCGGATGCGAAGCTTCTGCTGACAGACAAATCTGTGAAAGAATATGCGCAAAGCTGCCGTGTGCTTTCATTAAAAGAAATGTGCAGGGACGAGGATGATGTACAGATCAGAGAAGAAGGAATAATGAAAGCAGAAGAGAACCAGCTTGCCGAACTGCTCTTTACAACAGGGACAACGGGAAAACCCAAAGGCGTTATGCTGACGTATAAGGCGGTTTATAACATTCTTGCCAATACAATAGAAGGAATCGGGATTCGCCCGGATGATATCCTGCTGCTCCCGCTTCCTTTGAATCATTCGTTTGCACTGCGGGTTTTACGTGCAGTATTGTATCGGGGAGCTTCGCTTGTACTGCAAAACGGTTTTACATTTGCAAAAGAGGTGGAAAACAATATAATGCGCTATGGCTGCAATGCCATGGCATGTGTTCCGGCTTCGTATCAGGTAATGCGTTCGCAAATGCAGGATAATTTTGAACGTGTACTTGGAAAAATGCGTTATATCGAATTTGGGGCCGGTTCCCTGTCTGTAAAAGAGCGATATGAAATTACACGGCTGCTCCCGGATACGCTTATTTATAATACCTGGGGGAGTTCGGAAACAGGCGGCGCGATTTTCTGCCATGTATCCGAGGAGGTGAAGCGGCAGAAAAATGTGGCTTCGCTGGGAAAACCGTTGAGCGGTAAAGTAGAAGTCAGGATTTTGGACAGTGACGGAAATGTAATGGAAAAAAGCGACGCTGCGCATCCGGGCAGAATGATAGTAAGAGGCGATATGCAGATGGCGGGATATTGGAACAATCCATCTGCGACAGAACTTACACTGAGAGACGGCTGGCTGCTGACAGGCGATATGGCATATATAAATGAAGACGGATACGTTTTTATGCTGGGGCGTGCAGATGATCTGATCAATGTAGGAGGGGAAAAAGTATCCCCGGTTGAAGTTGAAAATACGGCGTCTCAATATGATGAGATTCGGGAATGCGCCTGCGTCGGGGTGAAAGATCCGAATGGGGTGCTCGGACAGGTTCCGGTACTGTTTGTTGTGGCAAAAAGCGGGTTTGACGAGAATGAGATGGTGCGGTTTTTATCTTCCAGACTTGAGCGGTATAAACTGCCGGCAGAGTATATTCGGCTGGAGAGTCTGCCGCGCAACCGTATGCAGAAGATAGACAGGTCAGAGCTGAAAATGATATGGGACAACAGAGATGCGCGAAATCTGATCAATCCCGTGATGCAGAATATTCTGTCCAGAAGAAGTATCCGGAAGTTTAAAGAACAGGAAATTCCAAAATCAATTCTGGAGATGATATTAAAAGCCGGTTATTATGCACCGAGCGGTCATAATATGCAGTCCTGGCGGTTTACTGTCCTGACAAAGCAGACAGATATTTTAAAACTCAAAGAAGTATCCGATCGGACCGCGAGGGAAAATCATGTACATTTTTATGGATTTGAGAATCCGACGGCGGTTGTTTTGATTTCAAACGATAACAGAAACCCGGATGGGTGTCAGGATGCGTCGTGTGCAGCGGAAAATATGATGCTTGCGGCAAATTCATACGGGATTGGTTCTGTCTGGATTAATGTACTGATGACACTGCGGCAGAAAGAGCCGGCAAAGAGTATGCTGGATGAATTTGGCATTCCAGGGAGCCATACTGTCTGGGCTTCGCTGGCTTTTGGGTATCCGGTGAGTGACGGGGTATTTTTGCAGAAAAAAGCAGATGTGGTATATTATATATGATATACGAAGCTTTTTTACTGTTTTATTAGTAAGCGCTACAAAACATACGATAGTGAAAACTTTTTTATCATTTATTTTTTAATGAATCTATAGCGGAAAATCTTCTTGTAAGCCTCTGTAAATGTTTTTAACATTTTGCAGGAATAGCTTAAAATCAAGATTTTCCGCTTATTTCTTTTTATCTTTTGTATATTCGAAGACATCTGTTTTTATGATCAGCCTGTTCATCTTTATCAGGAAATTCGCCTGAAATTTTTAATGAAATCACAACCCTGGGGGAAAATGTACACTGCGCGCGGAAAGAAACCGGGCTGCAAAAGCAGACGCCATCCGGCGCGAGCGCCAGGGGGAACTCTCTGTCCGGTTCCTGTCAAATCGTATACAATATGACAAGCGGCACAGAACTTGATCTGGAAGAGCAGGCAAAAGCAGTAATCAAAGTTTTTGGATCAGACCAGAACAGTAAAATTGTTTACCGCCCGGAAAAGGAAAATCATACGCCCTCATTCTTATTTAATATGGAAAAAGCAAAGAATGATTTTGGATTCGTTCCGCAATATACAAACTACTACGATATGATGCAGGATTATAAAAAAGAACTGGAAAGCGGAAAATGGGATGTTTTAATCAAGTCCGGAACAAAAGAGCAAACAAATACGCAATAATGCCAAAGGAGTGTCTATGCAAACCAGAGATCACAGCCTGGACTTTTTAAAAATAATTGCCACAATATTAATTGTTTTTCATCACTATCAACAAATAACCGGCGTAGTCTGGGATAATCATATTAATTTTTACAATGGTTCCTTTTATTGGGGTTATATTGTCGAGTTGTTTTTTGTAATATCCGGTTATGTTACGTTCCACTATATAGCTAAAATCAAAAACGGAACCTGCTTCAAAGATTTTTATTTCAAAAAGATAAGACGATTACTGCCTCTGGTTGCATGCAGCGCCATTCTTTATGAAATATTATTGTATACATACCAGTCTTTGTATCATACGGACTGGTTTGGCATACAGATTAATATTTTCGGCATCTTTATTGACTCGCTCGGTATACAAAATGGATGGGGATTTTCAGATCCTATGGTCAACTATCCAACATGGTATATCAGCGTACTGCTCCTGTGCTATATTATTTTTTTTATTGCCATATATATCTCTAAAAAAACAAATATTCCGGAACTGTATTTTTATTTATTTCTTATTTTAGCAGGATGCGGTATTACCACCTATGAACTCAATCTTCCATTTATGACCGCTCAGACAGCGAGAGGCTATTATGCATTTTTTACAGGAATTGTTCTGGCTGTCATTTTAAACAAATACCGGATCAATTACAAAATGATACTTGCCAGTATACTAAGTATTGTCACTATACTTTATATGATTGTAACTCATTCCGAATGGATTCCGCAGGGTTTGATTTATATATTAACATTTATTTTATATCCCGCTATTATAATAATTTTCCAGTCTGATCCGTTCAAAAAACTTTTTGTCCATAAGTTTTGGGGAATTTGGGGAAATATTTCTTTTAATGTGTATATATGGCATAACCCTATGTTTTTATTAATGTTTATCGTATTGAAACTTACATCATGGAATCCTGATTTATCAAAAATAAGCAGTATGTATTTTTACTGTCTCATTGCCGAAATTGTGGGTCTGCTTTTTTATTTTTTATTGATTTTATAGCGGAAAATCTTCTTATAAGCTCCCGTAAATGTTTATAACATCTTGCAGGAATGGCTTAAAATCAAGGTTTTCCGCT
>CAMUHN010000087.1 GCA_947088675.1 uncultured Roseburia sp. | reverse complement strand
GGATGTCCGTAAAATCTTCCCCGCTGTTTACAAGATCGCGCAGTTTTTCCAGATCATCTTTCGTCCCGATCCGATACGGATCTTCTTTTGTTCCGCTTCCCACAAATTCAGGCTCCGGATTTTCGACCCCATCTGCCGTGATAAAATTTTTCCATGTTTCCCACGCTGTCAGATAAGCATCAAGCGCTTCCGCCGGAACTTTAATCCCTTTCGTATTGTCCCGGGCAAATTTCGTATCCGTAAAAATATTATTCACATAGCCCTGAAAGATCAGTTCGGGCGGCGTTGTACCTTTCATGATGACAGATTTAAGGTTTTCGCAATTTTGAAACGAATTGTCTTCAATCCTGGTCACACTGGCCGGGATCTCTATCCCGGTCAATCCCTTACAGCCTTCAAATGCGAATCCTCCGATGCTCGTTACGTTCTCCGGAATTGTGATTTCCGTTAACACATCACAATTGGAAAATGCCGAACTTTCTATTTTTGTTACGCCATCCGGCATATTTACGCTGGTTAATGCTTTGCAACCGCTGAACACGCCGTTTTTTATTTCAGTCACGTTTTCCGGAATTACGATTTCAGTTAATGCACTAAGCGCAAATGCCATACTCTCTATACTTGTGAGACCATCCGGCAATGACACGTTTTTTAAAGCTTCGCATTCTATAAACGCGCCGCTCCCGATGCTTTTTATGCTATCCGGCAATGTAACGTCAGAAAGTTTCTCGCAGCTATGAAACATGTCGACTCCTAATTGCTCCATGCCTTTTGAAACGATTACGCTCTCCAAAGACTTACAGTTATGAAACGCACTCCGTTTGACACTCTTCAGGCTGTCCGGAAGAACAAGGCTGCCTGATATCCCGCAGCCATAAAACGCGCTTTCTCCAATGCTCTCCACTCCGTTTTCTTGAAATGTCACATGCGATAACATCTTGCAATTATAAAATGCCCGATCCCCAATCTCTTTTACACTGGACGGAATCTCTATGCCTTCCAAAGCAGCGCAGCCATAAAACGCGCTTTCTCCAATGCTCTCCACTCCGTTTTCTTGAAATGTCACATGCGATAACATCTTGCAATTATAAAATGTCCGAGCCCCAATCTCTTTTACACTGGACGGAATCTCTATGCTTTCCAAAGCGCTGCAGCCATTAAATGCGTATTGCCCGATACTCGTTACGCTGTCTGGTATTGTCGCCGTTTTTAAACCGGTGTTTCCGTCAAATGCAGAATTACCGATTGTTTCCACACCCTCCGGTATTGCCGCATCTGTCAGGGAAACGCACCTGTAAAACGCACTGAACCCTATCGTTTTCACACTGCCCGGAATTGTCACGGAGGTCAATGCACTGCAGTCCGTAAACGCACGATCTCCAATACGCGTCACCGTATCTGCAATCTCAATCGCTTCTATCTCTGTTTTATGGCTGCTCCATGGCGCCGGAGAATTTGTCGTATAATTGTCCATCTTTCCGGTTCCAAAAATGTTCAGTGTTTTGGTGTCTGCATGATACTCCCATTCCACTTCATTTCCGTCGGTTATGTAGGCTTTGAGATCGCTCCATCTCGACAGATAGCTGCTCAGAGCCTCCTCCGATACATGGATGCCCTTTGTTTTCTCCTTTATGAACTTGCAGTTATAAAAGAGGCTCGTACCACTTACAGTGGTGTTCGCCTGTGTTCCCAGCATAATCACCGTCTCAAGCGCACTGCAGCCTTCAAACGTGCCTCTTCCGATATTAACCACACTCTCCGCAACTGTCACTTTTTCCAGTGCAGTATAGCTTATAAATGCCTGATTCGCAATATCCGACACGCCGTTTTCAATTACGACTTCCTTAATCTGGTCTTTATAAGTATCCCATGCCCTATTGCTTGAGGGCATACTTCCTGTTCCCGACAGCGTCAGCACGCCGTTGGCATCCAAAAGCCAGAAGAGCTTCCCATCGACATCGCCTGATGCCAGAACCGCCGCGCCGCCTGTGAG
This sequence comes from uncultured Roseburia sp., assembly GCA_947088675.1. Taxonomy (GTDB): domain Bacteria; phylum Bacillota; class Clostridia; order Lachnospirales; family Lachnospiraceae; genus Roseburia. Next base: position 8,564 of record CAMUHN010000087.1, on the reverse strand, counting down.
ATATGATTCCAATCCTGACCGCTTCCAGCTTTCCTCCTGCATATAGGCGTCCAGCGCATTGACCGGCACTCGGATCCCTTTCGTCTGCCCCGTAACAAATTTGCAGTCCGTAAAAAGATTTTCTCCGATTGCCGGCGGCGTCTCCGTTCCGAAGCTGATTGTTTCCAAAGCGGTACAGCCCGAAAACGCGGCGTCCTCCAATTTTGTCAGATTTCCCGGAATATGCAGATTTTTCAGACTCGTACAGCCCGAAAACGCACTTGCCCCGATACTTGTCACAGATTCCGGAATATCGGCTTCTGCCAGAGCGCTGCTCTGCAAAAACGCGCCTGCCCCGATACGGGTCACGCCGGCTTCGATTACAACTTTTTGTATTTCGCTTGCCGCATCATGCCATGGCGCCTCCGCTGCGGTTTCTCCGCTCCCGTAATCCTGCATCGCCCCGTTTCCTGAAATGGTCAGGGTTTTGTCCTCCGCAAGGCTCCATGTTACGGAACTCTCCTCCGCTCCACAGTCGCCGCTGGTCACGCCGGCCTGGGGCTGCGTATTTTCCGCGGCGCTGACTGTCACAGCGGACGTCGGCAGCTCGAACCCTGACGCCGCAAGCGCGACAGCCAGAATGACGCTAAGCAGACGCCTTTTCCACTTTCCTTCTTTTCTTAAATGTTCCACTTTCCTGCTTCCTCCTTGTCTGATTCCGGAAACAATACATGTGGAACAATTCGCATTTTTTAGGGGACAGATTGCAATACTCTCGGAAAATGAAAGGCGACAGTTACTGTAACACAAAAAGTACAAATTCTGACTTTACACTTCTGCTAAAGCCGTTTTCTCTCAAAAAAGATTACCGCTGCAATAATACACAGAAAAATCAGGAACACGGCAGCTGCAATACTGACAGAATAATCTTCATAAGAAGCAGCTCCCTGCAGCAGAGACATCCCATCCATAAGTTTGATTGGAAGAAATCTGCCAAATTTCGGAAACATACTCAGCAGATAAACTCCCATGACAATCGCGCCGGTTGCCGTAAGCGCCTGCGTGCTGCTATGCGCTGCGGCAGAAAAGAACAGAAAAAAAGCCGTAATCCAGACGCCAAACAGCCATGTCAGCGCCGCGGCAAAATACAGGTTATCCGCAATTCCATTGTCCCAGAAATACGCATTGTACCCGAACGTAATCCCGAAACAGAGCCAGTACATCACCGTCCATAAAGCAAAGAGCAGCAATGATTTTGCCATTACTATTTTACGGCGCGACAGCCCTCTTGTCACAACAGGAATCAGCGTTCCCTTTTGATATTCTGTTGTAAAACTGCCGCCGCAAAGCAGAATAAATAAAACCATACCCAACGGAATATTTTTATAAAACTGTGTCCAGGAACTCATAGCGTCAACTGTCACAGATACGGCGGCAATCCCTGCCTGCGCAAGCGACTCGGAAAGCGCTTCTATAAGCCAGGGCGTCAGTTTTGCGAGAGCCGGATTCATAATCCCAAACAGTGAAAACAGGAAAAGCAAAACCAAAAGACGCCCGCTCCTGCACAATTCCATCCATTCTTTTTTCAGAAATGCCATCATTTTCCAACCACCTCCATAAACAGATCCTCCAGCGAAGCCTCCCTGCGTTCGATCCGCAAAACCGATATTCTGCTGTCCGCAAGAAAAGAAAAAAGCTCCGGCAGACGCCCGGCGTTCTCAAACAGAAAGCGCCCCCTCCCTGTCGTTTTTAAATCAGAAAAGGCTGTCAAAAGCAACGGCGCATCTTCGGGCCGTTCCAGCTCCAGTTCAACTGCAGTATCTTTCCTTTTTGCCCGCACCTCTTTCAGCAATCCCTTACAGACGATTTTTCCTTCATGCAGAAAAGCAATCCGGTCACAGATATGTTCCACATCCGAAAGGATATGCGTTGAGAAAAGCACGGTTGTCTGTTCCCTTGCTTTTGCCAGAATATCCAGGATTTCTTTGCGTCCTGCGGGATCAAGTGCGGAAGTCGGCTCGTCGCAGATCAAAAGCTTCGGACGGCCAAGCAATGCCTGCGCAATGCCAAGACGTTGTTTCATGCCGCGGGAAAACCCCCGCATCCTGCGGTTCTCATTTTCCAGTCCCACCAGAGCAAGCAGTTCTTCACTGCGTGTCTTAATTTCTCCCGCTTTCATACCGGAAATCTCCCCGCAAAAGCGCAGATATTCTCTGGGCGTCATATACGGATAAAATTCCGGCACATCCGGCAGGTATCCCACAAAGCGATTGGTTTTTGTATTGCCATAGCAGACTGTCATCCCATTTACGCTGATTTCTCCGCCGTCGCAGGAAAGCAGCCCAAGAATCAGTTTCATAGCGGTTGTTTTTCCGGCCCCGTTTTTCCCGACGAATCCGAATATAGAATGCTCCGGCACAGAAAATGTCACATCACGCAGCACCTGTTTTTCTCCAAAACCCTTTTTTACATTTGTAAGCGCAAGCATATTCATTCAGGATTCCTCCTTTCCCAGCAGGAAATACAAAACCGGGCCGATAAACTGCATTCCAATCAGTGTCACGGCAATCCACAAACCGCGGCTTCCGCGCTTATAGGTGTGATGCGTGAGGATATGATACAGTGTATATCCAAGTAATGCAAACTGCGCCGCAGCCAGCGGAATCAAAAACGGCAGCACTTCTTTTATTTCAGGCATTCTCCTCACCTCCTCCTGTCATTCTTCGTATCATACGCAAAAATTCTTTTTTTTGCTTTAGATTCTCAAACGCGGGATGCATGAAAGCGCCCCGAAGACTCTGACGGATCAGCTGGACGTCTCTTGGAGGAGCGCTGCCAAGCGGCAGGCGGTCTATCCACTCATCCAGCAGGTCAAAATATTCGTCTCCGTGAAGCCCGATTCGCTCTTCTTGCAACAGTGTTCCCACACATTCTTCAAAATGGGCAAGAGCTTCCAGCGCTTCCTCTTCTCTTCCATTTCCCGCATAAACCGCTGCAGACTGGAAATAAAACTGCGCGGCCAGATTCGGATGTAACGCTTCCATATGATATAGTTTCATCAAACCCCTGACACGCCGCATGGTTTCCTCGCACTTTTGCAGTTCCTTTTCATTCAGGGAAAGCGACAGTATCGCATCTCCGATCAGATTGATGAAATCCAGATACTGCTTTACCTGCGTATAGCTCCTTGCCTTTTCCGTCTGTCCTGCCATCTGATAAGCCTGCACCAGCAGTGTTCCATTCTGCCCCGCAAGCCGACTCGGGTCAGCAGACGGTTCCAGCGCCTCAATGGCTTCCGCTGCTTTTCCAAGCTGAAGATGCAGTCCCGCTTTCAGCACCAGAGCATCGCTGCACACGCCCACGTCATTACAGTTTTCCAGAATCCTGTCACACCAGCCGACTGCTTCCAGTAAAAGCTGACTTCGTTCCTCTTCCGTTTCCGCCAGCATATAGTGATTCCAGTACAGGATACACAGCTGCAGCAAAAACGGGTAACAGGCAAAATACTGATGGGCAAGCGACCTGACTTTTTCTATGGCATCCGCAAAAGGAATTTCTGCAAAATCTTTTGACAGCTGTATATACCGCTTTCTGATCTGTTCACTGGAAAGCTGCGCTTCATATCCGATCAGTTCATCGACCGTCACGTCAAAAAAAGCGGCCAGCTGCGGCAAAAGCAGAAGATCTGGCGTATTAATTCCCTTTTCCCACTTGGAGACAGATGCTTTGGTAACACCCAGAAAGTCCGCCAGCGCCTCCTGCGTCAGCTTCCTTTGATGCCTAAGCCGGATCATGTTATCCGATAAATTCAGTTTATTCATCGACTTATCCTCCTTATTTGCTTTTATTATAACAGGAGAACAGGTTTTCCATCAATCGACAATCCCGATACTTCAGGCAATAAAATCAACCAACAGGAAACCAAAAGAATCCGATACCCTGCCGCTCCTATGAACCAAAATGGCAGCTTGTGATTGAAAAACGGCAGCTTATGTTTCCGCCACTTGCAAAAGAAGTATGGCTGGGTATAATGAAAACAGAAAGGGGGCGCCAGATTGAAGATAGAAATTTTAGTGAATGAAGATGCTGCGGATTTAAAGATTACAGTTTCCTGTAAACAATTAACGCCGCAAATTGAAAAGATCCTTTCGGTTCTGCGGATGATGAATCATCAGATCACAGGAAAGACAGACGATGAAATTCATCTATTGGATATTGCAAAAATTATATATATAGAAAGTGTTGACAGAAAATGCTTTATCTACACAGCTGATAATATGTATGAATCTGAACTTCGTCTTTACGAATTAGAACAGCAGCTTGAAGAATACGGTTTCATTCGTGTAAGCAAATCAAATCTCGTCCAACTGCAGAATATACAGTCATTGAAAACTGAAATCAACCGAAAACTTCGTATTACAATGTCGAACGGAGAGCAGATTATCGCCTCCAGACAATACGCTGACGCATTGAAAAGAAGACTGGGGGTGATATAAATGGAAAAAAAGAAAACTATTTTTGATTACATGATTCATGTCATGTGCATCTTCGGCTTTACCATGCTTACGCTGACTGTGTTTTGCCTTATCTTTGGAAATTCCGCCAAAGAATTTTCCGCGATCTTTGAGCTTGGCAATCAGGGAGTTTCAGCAAAAATCACGTTTCAGTTCCTGTTTCTTGCCATCCTGATTACCGGAATAAGATTCCTTTTTTTTACTGATACCCTGATAAAAAAAATGGCGATCTGGCTGCGGACAATATGTATGCTTTCCACGGTTATTATCGTTATTATTATTTTTATTCTTGCATTTCAGTGGTTTCCCACAGATCTCTGGCAGCCATGGATTATGTTTTTCATCTGCTTTGCGATCTGTTTCCTCGGCAGTTATCTGGTGATGGTAATAAAAGAAAAAGCGGAGAACAAACAGCTGGAAGATGCATTGCAGCGATTAAAGAAAAGGGAGGAAAAAAACGATGAATGATGTAATTTCGGCAGAAAATCTTTGTCATAGCTTTGCAGATCATCATGTTTTAAATCATATTTCGTTTCAAATCAAAGAAAGTGAAATTTTCGGATTATTAGGCCCGTCAGGCGCAGGAAAAACTACGCTGATCAAAATTTTAACAGGACAGCTTTTGCAAAATGCTGGCAATGCCCGGCTTTTCGGTAAAGATTCCAGAAATTTAACCGCATCGGAACATAGCAGAATTGGTATTATGATGGATCATCTGGGACTGTATGAGAGATTATCCGCGTATGATAATTTACGCTTCTATGCGGATATTTATCATACTTCTCACAGTTCAATCCCTGCTCTGTTAAAAGAATTCGGTCTATACGAAGCTCGAAAAATACCTGTATTTCAATTTTCAAAAGGTATGAAAAACCGCCTGTCATTGGCAAGGGCTCTTCTAAATCATGCCGGACTGCTTTTTCTTGACGAGCCCACCTGTGGGCTCGACCCTGTTGCGGCCCGGGAAATACACACGATCCTGAAAATGCAGAAAGAGAAAGGGACGACCATCTTTCTTACAACACATAATATGCAGGAAGCAGAATGCCTTTGCGATAACATAGCCCTGTTAAGCGGCGGAAGCATGATAGAATGCGGCTCTCCCGCAGACATTTGCAAAAGACACAATCATTTAAACAGGCTTGAAATCACATTTACAGACGGAACAGAAGTATCGTTGGAAAACAAAAGCCAATCAGCGCCTTTACTGATCCACTATCTGGAACACAATCTGATTGCATCAATACATTCCACCGAGCCGACTCTTGATGACGTTTTTATCGAATTAACAGGAAAGGGATTGGATGACAATGAGCAATATATGGGCAATATTAAAAAAACAGTTAAAAGATACGTTAAAAAATAAAACTATATTAATTCAGTTTATTATGTTCCCCACATTAACGCTGATTATGAACAATGCGATAAAAATAAATGGTATGCCTGAAAACTTTTTTGTCACTCTGTTCGCTACCATGTATGTTGGAATGGCTCCTTTGACAGCTATGACAGCCATTATAGCGGAGGAAAAAGAAAAAAATACGCTTCGCGTATTATTGCTGTCTAATGTAAAACCATATGAATATTTTTCAGGAGTCGGCATTTACGTATGGGTGTCGTGCCTGATTGGGGCGGCTGTCATATGCGCTGCCGGAAACTATGAAAGAAACGAAAGTATCTTTTTTATGCTCGTTATGGCAATCGGAATTCTGGCTTCTTTAATGATCGGAGCAGCAATCGGTACCTGGAGCAGGACACAGATGGCAGCAACCTCCATCACAGTTCCCGTTATGATGATCCTGTCTTTTCTTCCCATGCTGTCAATATTTAATACATCTATTGCCAAAATAGCAAAGTTTTTCTATTCGGAACAAATTCATCTTATGCTGAATCAGATAAACAATTTAAAAATTGAATTTCACAGTTTTTGTATTGTCTTCCTCAATATGATTGTTGCTGCCGTCCTGTTTCATATTGCCTACCGAAAATGCGGATTGGCATAAACCTCTTATAAGAAATAGATAGCCCGAGCGAAAAAGCAGCTACAACTATTCTGAAAGTAAAAAATCCATCCGCTATTGATTTTAAAACCAATAGCGGATGGATTTGCAGCAATGGACCTGACGGGAATCGAACCCGTGTCCAAAAACCACTCCCCTGTCCTTCTACGAGCGTATCTTATGATTTTTCATTCCCTCCGCCAAACCTGCATAAGCACAGTTTTGGTTTCAGTAGCTTCTGTTACGCCTGTATGCCCGAAGCGGATTTCGCAAGCGAAATCACATACATCGTTTCCTGCAAAGTCGATGCCTGATTCCGGCGCGCAGGTTCACCGGGTCAGACAGCTGCCTTAATTAGGCAGCAAATGCTAAATTGTCTTCAGCGTTTAATTTTAATTGTGGTATTTGACGCATCCCGTGCGGCTCGCTTCTCCAGCTTTATGATCCCTGTCGAAACCTTTACAGGCCCGTATCATAAACAGAAAACGGACAAATATAAATCGTCCACCCTGTCTATTATATATCGGATAAGTTCGCAGAAACATTAGTTATTTTTTACAGATTTCTTACTTTAAAATCACGTTCCGCTTCCCTGCGCATATCTTTCCTGGCAATATCCTGCCGCTTATCATATAGCTTTTTCCCTCTTGCAAGTGAAATATCCACCTTGACAAGGCTGCCTTTTAAGTATACCTCAACCGGAACGATCGTATACCCTTTTTCGGCTATTTTCCCGGTTAATTTTCTGATCTCGGATCTGTGCAGCAACAGCTTTTTCGGGCGAAGCGGATCACGGTTAAAAATATTTCCCTTTTCGTATGGGCTGATATGCATCCCGTACAAAAAAACTTCGCCATTGTCAATGCGGATAAAAGATTCCTTTATGCTGCATTTTCCCATGCGCAGGGATTTCACTTCCGTACCGTGCAGCGCAATCCCCGCTTCATAGCGCTCCTCCAGAAAATAATCGTGATATGCTTTCTTATTATTCGCAATCAGTTTCTTCTCCGTTTTCGCCAATTTCTTCGTCCTCCTTTACAACCAGAAAATCAATCGTGCGCATAAATTTATCTGCATTTTCCACAACAACCGTTATTTTCTGACCCAGTTTATAACGCTCCCCGGTTGCTTCCCCGACCAGCTCATATCTCTCTGCGTCGTAATAAAAATAATCGTCCGTCAGTGAATTGACATGGACACGCCCCTCTATCGTATTCGGCAGCTCCACAAAAAAACCAGACTCTGTCACCCCGGAGATCACACCCCGAAAAACTTCTCCGAGGTGATCCGACATATATTCGACTTTCTTTAATTTTTCTGTCTCCCGTTCCGCTTCGTCTGCCCGCCGCTCTGTCTCGCTGGAATGCTTCGCAACTTCCGGCAGCAGCTTTTCATAATGGGCGATACGCTGCTCACTCATTCTTCCGCGCAGATTATCCTTGATAATGCGGTGAATCTGCAGATCTGGATAGCGCCGTATCGGAGATGTAAAATGACAGTAATAATTTGCCGCAAGGCCAAAATGTCCAATACTCTCCGTTGCATATTTTGCCTGTTTCATAGAGCGCAGCGTAAGTCGTGCAATCAACGCCTCCTCATCAGTACCGTCAATTTTTGTCAGGAGCTTCTGCAGCTCTTTCGGATGCACATCCTCCTGCCCAATCTTAATTGTATACCCGAAATTATTGATAAATGTTGCCAGTTTTCGTATTTTCTCCGTATCGGGCCTGTCATGGACACGATAGACAAACGGCAGCTCCTGCCAGAAATAATCCTGCGCAACAGTCTCGTTTGCAATCAGCATAAAGTCTTCGATTATTTTCGTCGCGACATTTCTCTCATACGGTCTGATTTCAACCGGCTTACCGTCCGGATCTAAAATAATCTTTGTCTCCGGAAAGTCAAAATCAATGGAGCCGCGCTTCCTGCGCGTTTTTCGCAAAATTGACGCAAGCTCTCTCATCAGCGCAAACATCGGCACAAAGTCTTTATATTCGTCCATAAGCGCCGCATCCTGATCTTCCAGTATTTTTCTGACATTCGTATAACTCATAAGGCGGTCGACGCGCAC
>CAMUHN010000086.1 GCA_947088675.1 uncultured Roseburia sp. | reverse complement strand
GAGCCATAATACCAATGTTTCTGGTTCTCTCTAACGGATATTCTCTTCCAGCCAAGGTATTTCCTCCCTAAAATTAGAAACGGTAGCAGGCAAAAACTTCGCCATTGCAAATTCCTGTTAGAATCTGTAGTGTGCGAAAGCCTTGTTTGCCTCTGCCATTTTGTGCATATCTTCTTTTCTTTTTACAGACGCACCTGTATTGTTGAATGCATCCATAATCTCATTTGCCAGTCTCTCTTCCATCGTCTTCTCGCCTCTCTTGCGTGAAAAAGCGGTAAGCCAGCGGAGAGCCAGTGTCTGACGGCGGTCAGGCCTTACTTCGATCGGAACCTGATAAGTCGCTCCGCCGATACGTCTCGCCTTAACCTCAAGAACAGGCATAACATTATTCATAGCGCCCTCAAATACTTCAAGTGCAGGTTTTTCCGTCTTATCCTCCACTCTCTTGAATGCTCCGTATACAATTTTCTGCGCTACACCTTTCTTACCATCTAACATAATGTTATTGATAAGCTTTGTAACCACTTTATTATTATACATAGGGTCTGCTAATACATCCCTCTTTTGAGTATGTCCTTTACGTGGCACGTTCTTCCCTCCTTAATCATATTTTACTCTACAGGCCCCTGCCGACATTACAGTTTCCCATTTCTCGGCTTCCCTGCATCTCCCGGATCCAAAGGACAGACCCGGCGAACTTCAATTCGATTAATTCAACGGTACTCACATAGTGTTCGTGCGGAACTATATCTCTCTGTGAAACAATCCCAACACTTACCTCCAGTCAAAACAGATACACATCATGTGATACTATTGGCATCGAATTACCATGAAAACGAAATTCTCACAGTATGCGGCCAGCAAGATTATTTGGACGCTTTCGGCCTCTTAGCGCCATACTTGGAACGGGCCTGTTTTCTGTTGGCAACACCCGCCGTATCAAGCGTACCACGAATAATATGATATCTTGTACCTGGTAAATCTTTCACACGTCCGCCACGAATCAGAACAACGCTATGCTCCTGTAAATTATGTCCCTCACCCGGAATATAGCTTGTCACTTCGATTCCGTTCGAAAGACGTACCCTGGCAATTTTTCTTAAGGCAGAGTTTGGTTTCTTCGGAGTAGCAGTCTTTACAGCAGTACAAACCCCCCTCTTCTGCGGTGAAGCAGTGTTCGTAGGTTTTTTCTGTAAAGAATTGTAACCTTTCTGAAGTGCCGGTGCTGTAGACTTCTTAACAGATGTCTGACGTCCCTTTCTTACTAACTGGTTGAATGTTGGCATTATTTTCACCTCCTGTTAAAAAAATAGCTGATTCGCAATTCGAATCATATAAAAATTAAAATAGATCTGAGTGCCCAAAACCACACTCTGGTTTAGTATACAAAGGCAATTTCACTTTGTCAAGCATTTTTGCAGGAAACCTTGAAAAATAGTGTAACACTTTCTACTCAGAATTTACAATAACAGGGAGCCATTCGGTCTGCAGATTCCGATAGCTCCCTGTTATATTTCCACTTATTGTTAATTTTTATGCAATCCTTATGCAATACGTCTTCTACGTTCATTTCTGCTGCTAAGAATCATATAAACACCAAGCAGCATCACTCCCAGACACAATATGTATTTCGCGTTCAGTCCGGGACCTGTCTTTGGCGTACTGTCTTTTACACCCGTCCCCAAAAGCAGCAGATCATTTTCGGAAGCCGCAAGACCGTCTACTACAATCACATAATCAGAGGCGTGCGCAAATGAAAAACTAACATCGCCGCTGTCTTTCACAGTCTGCTGGTCAATATATTCCATCTTTTTATCTGACGGATTATAATAGTATAGCTTCGCTGTATGCCCTGCGCTGACACGTCCAAGATTCACTTTTAAAATTGCAGTGAATGGAAATACGCCGCTGCCTGCCAGATGCATCTTTGTAGAAGCCGACTCACCGGCCACATCTTTCTGAAGTGCTTCCGGCACTTCGCCGATCCCCAGTGTTACGCCAAAATCAGTATCTTTCAGCTCGTCGCTCACAATATCTGTGCCGTAAAGCGTCCATGTGATCCCATCGCCCAGATCAAGCACAAGCACAAGCTCCTTTTTCTTTACCGTATCGAGAGCCTCTTTCGGAACAATCGTCGTTCCGTTCATGTTAATATGAATGGTTTCTTTGTTTTTGGAAGCGCTCATCTCTTTTTGAATATTATCCCAGCCTTTGATATCTTTCTGTCCCGCTATATAAGGAATGCCTGCCGTTGTCATCGTCTTAACAGAAGAACTTCCTTTCACTGACGAACTGCCGCCGGTAGCTCCCGGTTTGCTCACAGCTCCGCCCGTACTTCCCCCGCTGCCGCCTGCATTTCCACCGGCCGCACCTGGCTGCGATCCCGTACCGGGCACCTGCGTTGGGTTTTGCGTCGGATTCTGAGTAGGGTTTGTTGTTGGATTCGTCGTCGGATTTGTTGTATCTGTCGGTATTGGATTTTCCGTCGGCTTAGACGGCTCCGGATCCTCGGTACTCGGCCCCGGATCTTCCGTACTTGGATCCGGCTTTTCTGTGCTGGGATCCGGATTCTGCGTCGGATCTGGATTCTCTGACGGTTTCTCGCTCGGATTAGGATTCTCGCTCGGATTTGGATTTTCCGTTGGCGGCGGATTCGGCACTGCGCCATCCACTACGACAATCTCACCGTATTCCGCTACCAAAGCCGGCGTTACAGGCGCGGCGCCTGGCACCTCAATCCTGTGTATCGTAAAAGCCTGCGATTCAAATACCGAAACGGCAGCCTTTAATTTCAACGTCTGTATCTCGCTTCCGCTGAAAGCATTCAGTTTTACAGTCGTTACGCTGTCCGGCAGTTCTACCGTTCCTATGTTGCAGCCATAAAAAGCGTTTGACTCAATCGACTGAGTTCCCCCATAGATTGAGATGCTCGTTTTTCCCTGCGGGCAGCGCACCAGTGCGACTCCGCCCGTCGTATATAACGCCCCGTCGTGGGACATATAAAACGCATTGTTTTCCACATTGATTGCTGTCATGGCAACACAGCCGTCGAACGCATTGGCTGCAATTGAGCTTGTGGCAGACGGAATTGCAATGGAAGCAAGCGAGCTGCAGTTCTTGAAAGCCTCAGAACCAATGGAAGTCATTCCGGTAGAAATTGACACGCCTGTCAGTCCCCGGCATTCTGCAAACGCGTTATCCGGAATACCTGCATTTGTCTCCCAGCTTACACTCCCAAGGCTGGTACATCCGTTGAATGCGCCTGTGCCGACTGAACCGACAGATGCCGGAACCGTCACACTCGACAGGGAGGCACAGTTTGCAAACGCATAAGCTCCGATGCTTGTCACACTTGCCGGAATCGACACCGAAGTAATCGAAGTCCCCTGAAAAGCGGCATCTCCGATTGCCGTAATCCCGTCCGGAATTGCAACCGCATTCTCTGCCCCCACATAATCTTTGATTACGCCGTCTTCGATGTAAAATCCGTTGCTTTCATCCGCTGCCTCGCCGGACTGCCCCGGATAGATCATAACAAACAGCATTGCTACAACTAGAATTACTCCGATTTTCCCCTTTATCCGCTTCATCATGTCCGCATTCTCCTCACAACAATTTTTAATCCCGTAATTTTTTTGCAACGATAAACAGCCTGCCGTCCTCCGTATAATTGTTACAGGTAGACAAAGTCAGCAGCTCGTCGCCGAATACAGGAGCTTCCTCCCTCGTAAAAACGGAAAGCTGCTCCACATTCTGTATAAACGCGTCAAACTCCTCCTGCGTATCCGCCTGTATAAAATTATAGTAACGATATGTCTTTTCGTTACGGTAATGCACCTCTGCCAGGCAGACCGCATAAATCTCATAAACACCTTTCTCGTATATTGTATCAAATTCCAGACGATTATGCGACAAAAAAAAGTCCTCAGACAAAAATTTTTTGAGATCGCCAAACATCTGGCCGCTTTTCATGTTATGCCCATATATAATAATATTTGTGCTGCGATTTGTCAAATCTGTTCTCGCATCCATAAACAGCGTACCGTTGATATCCTCCTCCCCATTAAAATTATGGTGAAGATAGTAGTCGCTGCCGTCTCTCGTCAGCACAATCGGATAGTCTATCTTCGTATCATCTATTGTAATCCATCCGGCAAAATTGGAATTTTGTTGCAAAATTGGCTGAAATTCCTGTAATACAACTGCCTGACTCCCGGCTGCCACATCCTCGGTATAATCCGCGTTGGTTGCCGCCGCAAGTTCTGGCGCATCCTCTAAGAAAAAAGTGTCATTGCTGACCATTTCCACAGTCGTCTGCGGAGAATCCCGCAATTCCTTTAAATACTCATTAACCTGATTTCCACGGCGGTTGGTATAATCGGACCAGAAATACCAGACGAAGCAGGCAATCGCAGCAACCAGACAAACGCCGCCCAGTATTTGCCTGCTGTAGTCCGGCTTCTGCGGCTCCTGCGGTTCCTCCTGCTCCTCCATAATATTTTGTGTATTTTCTGCTACGATATCTGCGATATCAAGAAAAAACTGCCTCCCGATCGCACTGTAAAACTCTATTTTCTTTGCGCGAATATTCTGATACAGGCGAAGTGCCGTATCGGGATCATAAATATCCACGGAATGCGTAATGTTATGAATCTTTTTTACGTCTGTCATGCCCCGGACATACTCATCATACGTGTCAAATTCGAATTTACCAATCTTATATCGCTTTGCCATGTTCGAATACGGTATACCCTTTCTGTCTGTATCATATGGTTTGTTGCATCATATTTATACAAGTCTCCCAAATAATCGAACAATTATTCCGCTCCCGTCGGAGCGCAGCGCCGTTAACGCGCAATGGCCCTTGTCACCGGAGAAAAATTACCGTAATACGTATCCGCTTCTGTCACATAATATGCGCGTACTTTATAATAATACAACTGCCCTGCCGTCAACTGAGTATCTGTAAACGTAGTACCGACTTTTCTCGCAATACGCTGATACTGGCCGTCTGGACCCGCCCGGAAAATCTCATAACCGGTAGACGCTCCCCCGCTTGCCCAGCTGATTGTCGCGCTTGAAGTTGTCGTGGCTGAAACTGCTATGGAATCCACATCACCCGGCCGTATCTCAAAACGAATTTCTCTTGCAGCCGTATAATTTCCGATCCCCTTAAGAACGGCTACAGCCGTACCCGGTTCCCGGTTCAGGCGATAATTCAGCGCATAGTCCACTCCGGCAGTCAGCTCCCTGCCGCTGTCGCTTGCCGTGATCGTAGGTTCAATATCGTGTCCCGTATAAATCTGAAGCCCAATCCCGCTGACATCCGCAAGATGAATGCTTCTCTTAAAAATCATAAATGTCTCTTCTCTGACGCCCGGACAATTATCGCGGCCTACAATTCGCATAGTAGCAATTCCGGCATTCACATTATTCTCAAACTCCAGGTCGTAATCCACGCCCTCTTTCAAATCGGCTCCTCTGCGCGTCAGCACCGGCTGCGGGATAATTGCCTCGCCGTTATAGACATAAACAGAGGACATATTTCCGATTTCGACTTCCGAATCAATTGCAGAAACAAGATAAATTGCATATTCTTTCTGAATGCTTCCGGTATAATTGCCTGTTCCGGTCAAAATCATGCTTGCCGTTCCAATCGATGTATTTCTCAGATACTGAACTGTATAGTCTGTCTGCGGAATCAGCGTAACGTCACCGTAGTGGACGGAAATATTCTGCACGATTGCTTCTCCCGTATACAGAAAACTGTCCTGAAATCCCTCTATCTCAATGTCATCATCGCCCAGATCTTTTCTGGTAATCCGGAATGTCACTTCTTTTTCATTGTCCAGATAAAATCCCATTCCTTTAATGACGACTGTACCGGAACCAATCTGTGTATTTTCTCCATAAGAAATCGTGTAATCCTGCCCTTCGGTCAAAATCTTAGATCCTATCTTTACGATAAAATCTTTCGGCTTGATCGCTTTTCCGGTATACGGATAAGTCTCCTCGATTCCATCCACCTGGGCGTCCTGCATACTGTTTGAGACAATGGAAAACTGAACTGCCCTGTTGCCGACAAAATTATTCTGTCCCTGCAGAACTGCCGTTGCCGTTCCGATCTCCGTATTGTTTGTACAGGCAACCGTATAGTCTCTGCCCTGTAAAAGCTCGTAATTTCCATAGTGAATCGAAATATTTGGAATAACTGCACTTCCAGTATAAGCCTGTTCCGGAATTTCTGCAATAACAACATTCTCCGATTCTATCGAATATGGCACAATATTAAAATTTACCGCCCTGCTGCCGGCAAACTGTCCCATCCCATGAACTCTTGCAACAGCGATGCCGACATTTAAATTGTTCTCATATGTAATCGTATAATCGGAATCCTGACGCAGCGTAATCTCCGTCCCGGCCGGCGTCCGGTATGTCATCGTTACCGGCGGGAAGAGAGGGCTGCCCGTAAATTCGACATCCCCAATCGGCTGTACTGTTACCTCCGTCTCCAGAGAAACATTATACGGTAAAATATAAAACTCAATCGTTACGCTTCCGCTAAAACTGTTGATCCCTGTAATCGCAATCGTACCGGTTCCGACCTCAATATTATTGTCATAGGAAAGAGAGTAATCCGCATTCTGATAAAGCTCCCGGCCATTTGCAGTAATCACGACTTCTGGACGGATCGGCCCCCCTGTATATCTGTAATTGATACCGCCCGGCAGCGTGATATCCGCATCCTTAATATTTGTGACATCTGCACGTGTTTCGCTGTCGTTTAATATGGTATCGTCCTCTATCTGACCGTTATCCGATCCCTCGCCTTCCGATAATTCGGCCGCATTCGAAAATCTCTCCATTTCATGCA
Source organism: uncultured Roseburia sp. (assembly GCA_947088675.1). Taxonomy (GTDB): domain Bacteria; phylum Bacillota; class Clostridia; order Lachnospirales; family Lachnospiraceae; genus Roseburia. The sequence continues at coordinate 3,790 of CAMUHN010000086.1, read as the reverse complement.
TTTCTGTCTCAGACGGCATCTCTGTTGCGTTCATAACCTCTGCTTCGTCCGTAACCTCTGTCTGACTCAGCCATGCAGAAACCCTGCGGAATACACCGCCCTCTTCTTTCTGATCCGAGGTAACGGCACGCACTACGGCACATTTCCCGCTTTCGTACAGATCACACCAGCTGCCATTCCCGTCGGCTGCAAAGGTTCTCTGTTCTTCGTCAAACTCGTCTGTATAAAAAGCAATCTCATCCCCGTCTATCGTGACAACGACGGAAAAGCACTCGCCTCTGACCAGTTTCAGGGAGAGTTCCTCAAAAGAAACAAGATTCGTCCCCTCGTTCAGTCCTGTTACCTCTTTCGAAGCTGCGCGTATGCCGCTTGCAGGATCGCCCGGATTCGGACTTGTGTATAATTCCACCATTGCTTTCGCAGTTTTGTTGAAATCACCCCCGGTGTACACGTCAAAGGATACGCTTTCTAAAATCTCCGCATCGCCGTCTGTGTTCTGCCCTGTCATAAACACTGCGGCCGTCTGCTTCTGGCCGATCAGGCCTGCCGCTTCGCTTTCTCCATATTGGTACGTATGGTATGTCTTTGCATCTTTCGCCCCCAATGGACTGCCTGGCAGCGAAACCATCACCACCGTAAGACATATCGTCACCACTACCGCCAAAATTTTTTTCCACACATCCCTGTACATAAGCACATCTCCTTAGGTTTTCAGACTGTCTTACCCTTAACGTATATAAGACCTTATCTTTTTTATCGACACAATTTAGACAGAGATTAACCTTTTTATCCTTTTAATTTATGTTTTTTTCTGGAAAATTTCGAAAATCTCTTTGAGAATATTTTAAGGCAGGAAAAAAGTGCGCATCATTGTTTTCATCTGCCAGAAAAGGCATTTTTGCGCTTTCGCGTGACACTGTCTTTCCCGGCAGAAAAAAACAGGTTCCTGCCGGTTTAAAACGCCGGCAGAAACCTGTTAAAATTACTGTCTTAACCTATTTTTTTCCTACAACTTTTAACTTCTGTCCCTTATTCTTCAGTTTTTTGTCATATGATTTCTTCTGCTTTGACGGAACTGTCACTTTCGCATTCTTTTTCACATTCTTAAATGCGTTGCTTCCTACCGTCTTTAACTTCTTCGAATTAATCTTAATCGTGCCAAGCTTTTTACATCCGCTGAATGCCTGTTTCCCGATCTTAGTCAGCCCTGTTCCGATTGTGACAGACGAAAGCTTCGTATCGCCCGCAAACGCCTTGTCGCCGATTTCCGTTACCTTGTTCGGGATTGTGATCTTTGTCAGCGAGGTACATTTCTCAAACGCGCTCTTGCCGATCTTTTTCACATTTGCGCCGATCGTCAGAGTTTTCAACTTTGTATTGCCTTTAAACGCATTGTTTCCGATCGAGGTAACGCCTTTTCCGATTTTAACTGTCGTCACCTTTGTAAATCCGGCAAACTGGCTGCTGCCGATCTTTGTAATATTATCGCCGATCGTAATGGATGTGACTCTCTTCTTATCAGCAGCCTTAAATGCTTTGGAGGAAATCGAGGTTACTTTGTATACCGTTCCGTTTGCATCCGTTACCGTATTCGGAATCTGAACTTTCTTAGAAGTCGTTCCGGCATATGCAACTGTATTTGTCGTTCCCGTTCCGGTCACTGTATAAGAAGCGTTTTTATCTCCTGTCGTCGGTTTTACCGCATCGCCCTTTTTCGGCGGTTCCGGTTTTGTCGCTTTGACAAGTGATGCCATTGCCTCATTTAATGTTTTCAGCGCTGCATCCACTTCCTGCTGCGTCGCAGCTGCATTCGCGTTTACTGCATTTGCAGTCTTTAACGCTTCCGTTACTTTTGCATAGCTTTCCGCCGTATAATCCTCTGCTTTCAGCGCGTTTGCTACGGCAATTGCCGCTTCCAGCAGCGCCTTATTTGCAGGCTTCGGATCCTGACCGCCGCCCAGTTTTTCAAGCGCTGCCACAGCATCATTCAGCATCTTTACCGCATCATCTACTTCTTTCTGTGTTGCCAGCTCATTTTCATTGACGATTTTTGCTGCAAGCAGAGCCGCTTCCACTTTTGCATAGCTTTCTTTCGTATACTCCTCTGCTTTCACTGCCTCTGCTGCTGCAATTGCCTGCACAAGCTGCGACTTATCTGCCGGTGTTACGCTCCCCTCAACTTCCACGGAAACGATATCGGATGTCACTTTTCGTCCGTTTGCAGTTGTCACACGGTAACGGTATGTTCCGCTGAGCAGTACGCTATCGTCCGTATAAGTGTGCGCTTCCGGAGCCACCACGGTATCTACCGAAAGATTGTCAAGGTATACGCCGCCGCCGTTTCTTGCGCCCTGCAGATACATGCTCTTTAATGTCGCCGCCGCTGTATTTACAAAATCAACCTGATCACTGTACACTTCTGCTCCGTCCGCAATTCTTGTAATGACAATATCCGCTTTCTTGTTCTCAAAATCAAGAATCGCATTCGCATTCAGCCATCCTGTCGTCTGCGTGCGCGTCGTCATATAGGTTCCCTGATCCGCGTTTTTATAGGGAATTTCCAGTGTGCCGGATTCATCGGCGCTCTGCGCTTTTGCTTTTTCCGTAACGTCGTCCCCGTTTACCGTAATAGAATCCCACTGTTTGTCATTTAACGCTTTTGCTTCAATCGCAAGAATCTGTTTATTGTTTTCATTCAAAACATTTGTGGTGAGATTGACGCCTGCGTCCGTCAGTACAATGGCCGAACTATGATTTGCTTTCGCGTCGCCGGCATCCATTCGAAAATCAAAACTGATACATACTTCCTGATTCCCGCCGATCTCAAATCCTTCAAATGCCGCGCCTCTTGTGCCGCCGTCGTTGGAAGCCTGCGAATAAACTTTCGAATCATGTTTATTTAACAGCGCGTCGTCCTCCGCAAAATTTGACACAACAACATTCGCATTCTTTGTCACAAAAGTATCGGTTGTCTCAAAATCCTCGCGATAGAGATTGGTCGGTTTTGTATTGTCTTCCACTGTTGTAAGCGTTTCAAATTCACTGTCCGCTGCCGCGCGTTCCACATGATATGCGCTTGATCCGGAAACGCCGGTAAAGTCTAATTTTACAGATCCTTTTCCTGCGCTGGCTGCGTCAAGCTTAATGCTGCCGTTTGTCCTGTTTCCGGTATAATACAGATAGACGTCGTCAATCGTTCCCCAGCCTTTGGCGGCTGCCTTAACAGAAACAGTAACGGTCAGTTTATCGCCGGCGGATGCAGCAATTCCTTTTACCAGTGCCTGTTTCCAGTTTGCCCATCCGTCCAGTTTTACGGAATCCGTCTTCGATACGCCTGTTGTCTCATTTAATACCGTATAAGTCATCTCCTGCGCGTCTCCGACGTCGCCGCCCTGTATATACATATACCCCTCATAACTACCTGTCTCTTCTACTGTAACGGACTGCTGCGCCGTAAACGCAATTTCACTTTCCGAGAAAAAATGCAGTGAATTTTTGCCGCTTCTTGGATCGTTATCTTCTTTATCCGTATAGCCGCTGCCCGACAGCGTCCATGCGTCGCGTCCGCCCTCAAAACCGCCCTGTGTCAGCAGGTTCTTCGGCAGAACATTCACTGTACAGGTCACAGCATAGGTCGATGTCTTGCCGAGCGCGTTCGTATAAGTTGCTGTTCCGTGAATTACATAAGTTCCGATTTTTTTCATAGCGGCAACTTCAGCCGCATCCCATGCAACGTCAACTTCCTCGCTTGTGCCGTCGCTTAATTTACAGGTCACTTTTGCCGGAAGAG
>CAMUHN010000085.1 GCA_947088675.1 uncultured Roseburia sp. | reverse complement strand
TTTATATATTCAACAAAAATATGATTTGTTTTGGTGTGGCTATATTGATATGGGGACTTATCAATTTTGGAGACCATTTCTTTTATACAATCAAAGATAAAAAGGTTTCTCATGGACTAATAACAGGCTTTTTATTTCTGATTAATTCTGTATGGGGACTAAGATTTTATATGTTATCAGATGATTATTCAACGCTTCATCTGATTATTGGGATATGTATTGGTGGTCTCCTCTTTGGGTTGCCTATCGGCTTATGTGTTGTTGCATATAAATTCTTTGATAAATTTATTAAGTAAAATATATTGAAAGCGAGTTGAAAAATGGAATGATGAAATTTACAGAAAATACAGGACTCTGTACGACTACATCAAAAACAATCTTTCCGCCGATCTGACGGTCGCCGAGGTCTGCGAAAATACAGGATACTCGCAGCGCCATCTGTCATACAAGTTTAAAACCGATACCGGCGCAACCATAAAATCCTGTATTACAGAACTGCTCTTAGACAGAATCACCTATATGTTATCCTTTACGGATGCCTGCCAGACAAACGGCTTTGCCACGGCAAACTGCCCGCGTTCGATATCCATCACTGCAGTTCCAAAACAAAAGGCATCCCGCTTATAATTAATAACTCCGTCGCCGACACGGTTATAATAATATGCCGCAAACTTTTTCAGATACGGTTTCGCAGCGCCGTGCCCGATCCACCAGTCAAAATACATGACTTTCGGCTGATATTTGTCCACAATTTCACAGCAGCGGCACAGCCAGTCCTCCATAAATTCTTCTGACGGCGCCGGCACGGAATCGAAATCCATATGATCTGCCTCCGGCATGGCCGGCCAGTAAAAATCGCCGCGTTTTAACGGTTCTTTTACATCTGATTGAAATTCCTTTCCGCTTCCATTGATATGGCTGTCCCCCTCTTCTTTTCTTCGTATTTTTGCAATTCAGATAAGAACATCTTATACAGATTCCGTCAAAGAATACATAGCTTTATCCGCTGAAAACATAGACTTTTTTGCAGCCGCACACCTTTCGAGGCAATGCCGGCCATGCAGGAAACAGGCCGTCAGCCAGCCTCCTGTCAGCTGTCTCTTCGTTGACTTTCATCCCATATCGTGGTACGATAATTTTCAATCATATGATACAATTCGTTTTCTGGCTCAATACCAAATCGAACTGAAAGAAGGAGAATCACAATGCAATTAGACAATATGCTGCTGCAGGCCTGCAAGAATAATCAAAAGAGCGTCGTACAGACTTTCTTAAAACGCGGCGGAATAGATGTAAACAAACGGGATGAAGCCGGCAATACGCCGCTGATCTATGCCTGTCAGAAAAGCGCCAGAGATCTGGTAAAGCTGCTGCTTGACCACGGAGCGGACGCATCTCTTGGCAACCGGAAAAACAGAATGCCTGTCCATTTTGCTGCAGAATCCGGCAATATCCAGATCATTACCATGCTGATCGACGCAGGCGCCGACGTCAACTGTACCGACAACAACGGCATCACCCCTATGATGCTGTTAGCACAAAACGGAAAAACAGACGCCGCCTTAAAGCTTTTAAAAAATCCCGACATTGATATCAGCATTCAGGATAATGACGGCCGTATGGCCATAGACTACGCGACCTCCGCAGGACTGAAAGAACTGGTAAAAGCGCTCTCGGAATCCAAAGACGACCATGCCGACACATACGGCAACACCTCACTCCATCATGCATGTTGGAACGAGCAAAGCGAAGTAGTCAAAATTCTGCTGGAAAAAGATCCTGCCAGCGTCAACAAACCGAACGACGACGGAGAATCTCCGCTGATTCTGGCAACCCAAAAATCCAACCTGATGATTGTAGAGCTGCTGCTTGCTGCCGGCGCACAAACCGATTATGCCGACGCAAACGGCGTGCTGCCGTTACATATTGCAGCAGACAGGGGCGACCTTTTCGTCGGGAAAACCCTGCTCGCCGCCGGCGCAGGCATTGACAAAAAAACTTCTGACGGGAAGACGCCGCTGATTCTGGCGGCCAGAAGCGGCAAAAACGACTTCACCGCCATGCTGATCGAAATGGGCGCCGATGTCAACGGCGTCGACAACGATCAGCACAGCGCCATGTATTATGCCTCGGAGGCAGGATATTCCGAGATTGTGGAACAACTGTTAATCGCAGGTGCAGAAAATTAAAGCACACCTCAGTCAAAAGACAGCTGTATTATGATTTACGGCACAAAAGCCGCTCGTCATAACACAGCTGCCTTTTTCAGATCAATCCCCCTTAGATATACGTTTCACGCTGACCCCATGTCGCGGCTTCTTCAAATAACACTTGCAAATTTTACATCAAAGTGATATTATAATGATATCAACCAGATACGAATGGAGGAATTTACTATGAAAGAAAAAATTTTAACCGGCAAAAAACATGGAATGACTGTACTTCTCTTCTCCCTGCTGCTCTATGCGGCGGCAATCACCGGCATCATCATTGGAGCATCTATGGTAGAGGACGGCGGCAATCCCGTACTTTTGATTGTATCGATCCTCGTTGCATCGACTACCTGGATTCTCTGGCCGGGGCTTCATGTATTAAAACCGCAGGAAGCGCTTGTGATGACACTGTTCGGCAAGTATATTGGCACCATCAAAGAACCCGGATTTTATTTCATCAACCCGTTTTGCAGCGCCGTAAACCCGGCTGCAAAAACAATCTTAAGCCAGAGCGCCGATATCTCGACCAACCCGACTGCCGCAAATGCAGCCGCGGCGGAACTCGGCAAAAAAATGTCGTTAAAAATTATGACGTTAAATAACAGCCGCCAGAAAATCAACGACTGTCTTGGCAACCCGATCGAAATCGGCATTGCAGTTACATGGAAAATTGTGGATACGGCAAAAGCAGCGTTTAATGTAGACAATTACAAAGAATTTCTCTCGCTCCAGTGCGACAGCGCGCTGCGCAACATTGTACGTCTTTATCCCTACGATGCCGCGCCCGATGTAGACACAACAGGCGACGGGGTTGCAGACGACGGCAGCCTGCGCGGATCAAGCGATATTGTGGCAGGCAGAATCCGGGATGAGATTCAGAAACGCGTCAACGAAGCCGGCATTGAGATTGTGGAAGCGCGTATTACCTATCTCGCCTATGCGACAGAAATTGCAGCCGTTATGCTGCAGCGTCAGCAGGCGTCGGCAATTATCGACGCGCGTAAGATGATCGTAGACGGAGCAGTCGGCATGGTGGAAATGGCATTGGAACGCTTAAATGAAAATCAGGTTGTCACGCTCGACGAGGAACGCAAAGCCGCTATGGTTTCAAATTTACTTGTCGTCCTCTGCGGCAACCACGATGCACAGCCCGTCGTAAATTCGGGCAGTCTCTATTGATATGGCCGAAAATACAAAAAAACAGGTTCCACTTCGTCTGTCACCAAAACTATACGATGCCATTGCAGCCTGGGCGGAAGATGATTTCCGTTCTGTAAACGGACAGATTGAATATCTGCTGACAGAATGCGTCAGACAGAGAAAAAAGAATGGAAAATATGTCTCTGACGAACTGGACGTTCCACCAAAACTTGATATTTAAAATATGAAAGATAACTGCCCGACAGGAAAACTGCCGCACAATTACACAAAATAACATAGACTGCCGCAATATGAGAGAGAACCTTTCTCATATTGCGGCAGTCCTTATCAATAATCCGATATCAATACTTATGCCTGACAGCGTTTGATTTTTTTGGATGGCGTCTTGTCAAACTCCGTCTCGCGTACAGTCAGCTTATATACCTTTTTATAGGACGGCGCATTTTTGTTATAATCGTCAATCAGCTGCTGCAGCGCAGTGGCAATATCCGGAATATCCGCTTTGCGCGCGTACTCAAAATCCGGATAAATGGCAGCCTCAATCACGCCCTCGTTCTCTGAAACAAGAATTTCCTGAACCAGACGGTCACTGCCGATTTTATTCTCCAGCTCTTCCGGGGAAACATTCTCCCCGTTCTTTGTAATAATCAGATTTTTCTTTCTGCCGGTCAGATAGACAAATTTCTCCTCATCCACATAACCGAGATCGCCCGTAAGCAGCCAGCCGTCTTTTAACGTTTCGGCCGTCTCCGCCGGCATATTGTAATAGCCGCTCATTACGCTGCTGCCGCGGACCCAAAGCTCTCCGTCCACCGTCTTTGCCTCGCAGTTCGGAATCAACTGTCCGACCGAACCTTTTTTGATATTCCAGCTTACCGTCGTGCTGATGACAGGAGAACACTCTGTCATACCGTATCCCTGCAGAATCGTAATGCCATATTTCGCAAACAAATCAAGATAATCCGGATTTAAGTATGCGCCTCCGCTGCAGATCGTGTGGAACTGCTCGCCGAACACTTCCTTTTTTACCATCTCCGGCGGCAGCGCTGCCGCATCTTCCAGCTTTTTCGCAAAAGTCTCTATCATCAGCGGCACCATCAGAATCATATTTGGACGGAACAGTTTGATATTTCTCGCCACACGAAGCAGAGAATCATTGATACAGAGCACACTGCCAAGAGAAAATCCCTTTAACACATCCATACTTAAGCAGTACGCATGATGGATCGGCAGTACGCTTAAAACAACGGTTCTCGGCGGAATTTTCATATCAAGGCAGGTCGCGTTCTCCGCCATATTGCGGTGCGTTAACATCACGCCTTTGCTCTTTCCAGTCGTTCCGGAAGTAAACATAATCGTACAGAGATCCTCCGGCTGCGGCTTAATATCGCAGGCGCCGCGGTTTTCTTCTATCAACTGGCGGAACGAAAGCGACGTCTCATCACTCTTCTCTTTTTTCATCATGATCAGATGTTTTAATTTCGGACAGCGCTCTTTCACAATTGCCGCAACATCGGCGCGCATATCGTCCAGCACAAATACCGTTGCATCCGAGCGGTCAACCTGATCACACATCTCCTCCGCCGGAAGTGAAACATCAAGCGGAACAGCAATGCTCTTGCTGTTAACAATTCCAAAATATGCTGCAAGCCATTCATAGGACGTCATACCTGTCAAAGCAATATGCGCCCCCTGTTCGCCTAATGTACCGAGGACATTGGAGAAACTCTCGCTGTCCTCTTTCAGATCATGATAAGATTTGGATTCGATCGTATCGCTTTTTACTTTATAGCGAACCGCATCCTCATTGCCATAATTATTTGCCGCTTCCGTTAAAATCTCATGAATCGTATGAAAAATTCCCATTTTTTACTCCTCCTTAATACAAACCCGTATCACTACAGCGATTCCAGATAATCGACGGCCTCCTGCACCGTACGTATTCCCGCTGCTTTCTGCTGGTCAATCTCTACCTCAAGCTCCTCTTCCAGTTCCCCTAACATACTCATAAAATCAAATGAGGTAAAACCCAGATCCTCCATAAAACGCGCCTCCGGCGTCACCTGATTTTCCTCAACCTCAACATAATTTAAAATTATGCTTTTTAATTTTTCAAACATAAGCTCCCCCTTTAAACCATCTCAATAATCTCACCGATCGTGCGATTCGGATCCTCAATACCGCGGAACAAAATCTTACACAAATAATAATACATATATTCCAGCGTATCTCTGCTGACCGCTTTGATCTGATGCTCAAAATTAAAATTCAGCCCATTGTCATCCGGCCTGTGCATTACCGTCAAATACATGCCCTGTGTCGTCGCCCCGTTCGGATACCATTTTGTCTTATACTGGATATCGCCAAGCCGGTCAAGTCCTTTGTCTTTCATCGTCAACGGCTGATAGGTCAGAGACATAGGCTCATAGGTCAGTCCGGGCTCAGTCGGATAAAGTTTGCTTCTGTATGCAAAATAGGCAACCGGATCGTAATTCGCATGACGGAACATCTCGTTTTGCCGATCACGAATTTCATAGACTCCATCCAAAAATGTCTTATCTCTTGTAATAATCGTACGAAACGGAAACGAGTGGATTCTTGTTCCGCCCGACTTCTTTTCCTTAATTGTCGCGCGTCTGGCAATCGCCGTATTGATTGATACATCGTCGTTTCCATTCATCTTCTGGAAATAAGTGCGCAGACCCATAATGAGAAGCGTCGCAAGCGAAATATGGTATTTCTCGCAGAAATCAATCAACTCCTGCGTCGGCTGCGCCTCCAGTTTGAAAATATCAAGCGCTGACTCCATCGAATCCGACGCATTGTAAGCCGCTCTTGCATTCGGATTGCCTGTCCGTTCACGCGTTTCATCCAGATTTTTTGTTCCCAGAATGCCGTTATAAATCGGCTCCGAAGATGCGATCAGCTGCTCAAAAAATTCTGCGTCCTTTTGTTTCATTTTGCTGCCCGCCTCATACGCCAGATCTTTCTCAAGCTGTTCGATATAAGAAGCCATATCTTTCGGATAATCAATCCCCTCATACATCTGATTACAATACAGCTCGATAATATCTTTCATAAAGCAGATCAGCGACTGCGCATCCATCGTCATATGATCCACAAGCAGGTATACGCCGTTATAGCCGTCCGGGGTTTTAATCATAACAATGCGGTTCATCGGGGAATCAAATCGTTCAAACGGTTTTCCGGTCCACTCCCGCATAACGGCCTCCGCTTCCTCCATACTCTTTCCTGTAAAATCATAAAACTCTATCTCGCGTTCCTCTTTTGCCACAACATACTGATAAATTTCCCCGTCCTTGTCTTTCGCAAATCGAATCCGCATCGACTCACAGCGCTCGTATGCCTTATAGATCGACTGACGCAGCACATTCCAGTCCAGATCCGCGCCGATCGTCAGACTTGTTCCAATATTGACCACAGCCTTGTTTGGGCAGAAATCCAGATAAAATAAATGGAATTTTTGTGCAATTGTAATTGGATAAACCTTATAACCCTTTCTTGTTTTCATTCGGATAAAACCTCCCCTGTTCTCTCTGTTTGTTAAGCATGTTCCAAATGCAGCTCAAGCCATTCACTGAGCGCATGTTCATACGCCCCCATATCCTTATAGTAACTCTCCGCATGGGCGGCGCCTTTTATAATCAGCTTCCGTTTTTCCGAAGCACAGTTTTCATAAATTTTCTCACACATCGCAACCGGTACAAACGTGTCGGCATCTCCATGGATAAAAAGAATCGGCGTCTTTGCTTTTTTTACTTCCCGCGCAGCGTTGCACTCATCCATCCCATACCCTGCCTGCTTTCGATTGATACGGTCCGAAATCTGAATCAGCGGAAATGCCGGCATATGGTACATGGTATGCAGCACATGCGTAAACACCTCCTTTGGAGATGTAAACGCACAGTCTGAAACAATCGCTTTCACCTGAGACGGAAGCTCCAAACCGCTTGTCATAAGGACGTTGGCGCCCCCCATCGAGGTACCATGCAGAACAATCTCCATATCCGCTCCACATTTTTCAATGACCCAGTCAATCCATTTTAAGCTGTCATAACGGTCGAGACATCCAAATCCGATATATTTGCCTTCGCTCTGCCCATGCGCGCGCTCATCCACAAGAAGCATCTGATATCCCCTGCGGCGCAGATAATAATCGGAAAGCCCGATATAATCACTCATTCCCTCGCTTGTATAGCCGTGAAAGCAAATCACTGTCACTTTCGCGCCCACACGCGGAAAAAATGTAGCATGAAGCTTTAATCCGTCGTCCGACTGAATAAAAACATCCTCATGAAGCTGATTCAGCAAATACGACTTGCGTTCCCCGATCAGATCCATATACTGTCCCCAGTCGGTACCCGCCATTTTCATGGTACGCTCCACTTTCGCGTTACTGCGTATCATCGTTCTCCTGTAAAAATATGCGGCAACTCCGCCGCAAGCCACTGCCCCGATACCAAGGCAGCCCACCCCCGCAGCAATTTTCTTCATTCTTTTCTCCTTCTCACTTTTTCGACCAGCAGTCGATTTATCTTGTCTATAATCTAACACATATTTCGACCACTGGTCAATGTTACATTCTACCAAAAATTACAGTATAATTTTTCCCATTTCCAGCCATATTATCCAATTGCATTTTACAATTAATCCGTGCTATACTGATAGAAAACGCTCACCATTTGACCCATGATCCAAAATGAGAGGTGCGAAATCATGCCGGACATGAATAAATATGACAAGATACTCAATGCATTAGATGAACTTCTTGGGAAAAAAGAGATACAGACCATCTCGGTCAGTGAGATTGCTCAGGCTGCCGGAATCGGAAAAGGGAGCATTTACTACTATTTTCCATCCAAAGACGCGATCTTTGAAGCGCTCATCAAGCGAAAATATGAAGCGCCCATTGAAACGGCAAAAGATCTGGCGAAAGAAACACAGATTTCCCCATTTACACGCATGGCCATGATTTTTGCTGCCTGCCGCAGCTCCTCCGCTACATTCTTAAGCCAGCGCAATACCGCGGAACAGGAAACGCTGCAGGAATCCACCTGGCTTCATCAGAAATATTTAAAACATCTTATTTTTGAATTAAAACCGGTACTGACCGCCATCATACAGCAGGGAATTGAAAGCGAGGAAATCCATTTCGAATATCCGTCAGCGCTCGCCGAGATTGTTCTGATTATTCTCTCGGTCAAATTAGATAATATGTTAGTGCCTTCCACGCCGGAAGAAATCGAAGAAACGCTGCAGGGACTTGTCTCCCTGTTAGAAAAAGGAACCGAAAATCCTTCCGGTTCCTTAAAGTTTTTGACGCTTACGCTGTAAAACAGCAGAGACTGCCGTAATTTCACGGCAGCCCCATTTAACGCTTGATATCATAATTCATATTCATCAGATTGCGGATGCTCTGTACATCATCGGTAATATTTGCATCGCCACGGATCGTATGCTTAATCACACTGCTCGCAACTGCGAAATTTACCATGTCCATCGGTTTATACCCATGCATCATCGCATAGATCAGGCCGCTTGCAAAAGCGTCTCCGCCGCCGACCCGGTCTAAAATATTAAAAGTAAACAATTTGCTTTCAAAGGTATGGTTCTCATACCAGAGAAACGCTTTTAAGCTGTTCTCGCTTCCGCTGTGCGCATAGCGCACATGGCGCGCAATACACTTCAGGTTCGGATAACGCGCAAGAAACGCCTGGAAAATTTCATCCTGCTGTTCATAGCTTGGCTGCAGCGGTATGCCGTCTTTGACATCACCTCTGCTGTGATCATTTTCATCCCTCCACAGATGATACGGCTCAATCCCGAGCAGCACATCCACATAAGGAAGACATGCCGTACAAAAATCTCTGGCCTGTTCCCATGTCCATAATTTACTTCTGAAATTTCCGTCAAAGCTGACAATAATATTCTGCTCTTTGGCCGCTTTCAGACAATCCATCACAAGTTTTCTGCAGTTCGCCCCAAGCGCCGGCGTGATACCGCTTAAATGCAGCCAGGTAAACCCCTCCAGCAAAGCGGAAAGATCCACCGAACTAAAATCAAACTCCGTCATTGCACTGTGCTTCCTGTCATAAATCACCTTGCTCGGACGTATCCCATACCCACTCTCCAGATAATAACTGCCAAGGCGATGGGACGGCGTCTGCTCAGGCGACGTCAGTATCATCGGCGTACAGTGGACATCATTGCTGCGCAGCATACGGACCGCGCTCTTTCCGAGGCTGTTATTCGGCACCACACTGAAAAATGTACTGTCTACGCCAAGATTTGCAAGCGCAAGCGCAATGTTTGCCTCGCTTCCTCCGTAACTCGCCTCAAAGCTGGTCGCCATACGTATCTTTTCATAACTGGGCGGCGTTAAGCGGAGCATAATCTCACCGATCGTGATGAACCGATTGTCCGTATCGGTCTCCCGCAAAAGCGGATTCCTGTGTTCCATAAGGCATTTCCTCCATTTCCAGCATATACATTCCGGACTTCAATTGGGGAACAATCCACTCCCGCTCCTCCGAATAATTTCCGAAGATCGTCTTTAAAGTTCCGGAAAAATCATAGTTCGCTATTTTTTTATAAGCACGTACCTTATAAACATATGTCTGACCCACTTTCAGATCCCTGTCTACATAGGATGATTCTCCGCTTCCGACAACGGCGATTCGCTTTCCGTTGCGATAAATCTGATAGCCGTCGCATCCGGTCACACCGGTCCAGTTCAGCCGGATGCTTGTTGCAGAATCATAGCCAAAATCCGTGATTGTCGGCGTAGCACAGGGTCTTTGGATTTTGGGGAATTTGGAAATCTTTGACTTCAAGCCCCTGATTTTCGTCCAGGAACTTATGTTTGTTCGTTTTACCAGGGAATTCGTATATTGAAACGATTCTCTGCAGTCGATATATTTAAAGACATTCCAGATCAGACGTCTGTTACGGTTTTTATCGCTAAGTCCCCAGAAAAAATTCTCATTATTCTCCTTTTCCGTGTCAAACTCACGTCCATACACAAACGACTCAATCATTCCGTTTGCTTCGCTTAAGTAATAGGCATATGCAAAAGTCGCCGCCTGCAGATCCTCGCCCCAGTTTGCATTAAAAGACTGCTCCGCAAGCATAATCGTACAGTTTTTACCAAACCTGTCTCTCACATAATTGGTCAGAACATGTATATTGTTCATCGTAATAATCTTGCTGCCGATATCATTGCTCGTGTCAAAATCGTCCCAGAAAGCCGGCTCCCTCAAGCCCTGTGAATACGCGTGATAGGCAATACGAAAATTGATTTTTCCCTTACTCTTTAACTTGGCATAAAAAGCGTCCAGCGTTGCTTTTGTCGTAAAATAGGCGTTTTTGCCGCCATCCGCATCGTAATTCCAGTTATAATCGAGACTGATATAAACGCCGGTATTTTTACTTTTG
>CAMUHN010000084.1 GCA_947088675.1 uncultured Roseburia sp. | reverse complement strand
AGTCAACCAGCCTTTTCTTTCCGTAAACTGCCGTTACTTTTATTTTTTTTCCCCCGTTTTTCAAGTCTCTGCCCCATCATTTCCTTTTTTGCATTTTATTCGGCGGTATGGTTGTCTTATCACATGAAACCGCTTGTAAAACAAGTGGAGAAATGGTATTATTTTCATAATCAGTGGTTCGGATAGACACGTTTTGTCAAACGGGATTTGTGTTTCGCACAAACTCGATATGCACAAAAACTGCGCAAGAATGGAGATTTTTATGAATATTTATGAAACCTGTCCCGTGTTGGAAAGTGAAAGATTTATAATCAGATTACTACAGCATACAGACTGCGATGATTTATTGACGGTATATAGTGACAAAAATGCATTGCCATTCTTTAACAGTGATAATTGTGACGGAGACAATTTTTACTATGCAACAAAAGAAAGAATGGCAGAGGCTATTGATTTTTGGAAGCTGTCATATGATAACGGATGGTTTGTAAGACTTTCTATTGTTGATAAGACTGTATCCGGCGTAATCGGAACAGCAGAATTGTGTTTGAGAGTGTCAGAAGATGAATTTAATCATATGGGCATTTTAAGAGTAGATGTAAGAAGCGATTATGAACAGCAGGATATGTTATATGATATTTTTTCACTTATCGCACCAAAATTAGAGCAAATGTCAGGATGTAAGGGAGTGATTACGAAAGTTCCAATCTATGCGGTAGAAAGAATGACAGCAGTTCAGAAAGCAGGATTCACGAAATCTGAGTATTATCTGATTGGAAAAACAGGATACGCTTACGACGGATATTGGATCATGAAATAATTTGCAAAGCAAACGGATATATTTTCCGGAAAGATAAATTGGTTTATGAACTACAATTTTAGGTTTTCCTATTGACACTTATTTTTCTATATCATATAATAAATATGACATCGAAACGTTATTTCATGTATGATTCCTGTCAACGGTTCTACCATATCTAAGGAGGTGATTCCCTTGCCGTCCGCATTCTGTATATAACTCAATTGATCAATTTCCATACTTAATCTGTAACGTTTTTTACAGTACGCTAATCCCAGAAATACTGCAGAATCATGGCATATTTAATTAATTGAAAGCACTACAATGCAATTGAAAGGAGGAACACTGAATGAAAAATTCAAAAAAAATATTATCCTGTATCATGATTTTCAGCTTATTCTTATGTCTTTTTACAAACAGCGTTTATGCTGAAAACTCAATTTCAAAAATTTCTGACAGTTTTTTTTCTGCTCAGGAGATTACCCCAAGAACTCCAGATGATAAATGCGTTTGTGGTGAATGGATGGTTTTTTATTGCTTACGGAATCAGTCCGTCCTTGCAGAAACAGGAACACACGGAAGCTGTACAAGAAAAATGTGGAAATCTCCCAGCATGTACAAATGCTCAAGTTGCGGCTATACAATATATACCAATGCCTATCATTACTGCTTTATGATTCATTCCTCATGCGGAGCAGGAACGGAATGGTGGTGTCCCTGCGAAGCTGTCTATATCCCTGATTACGCGCGCTGAAAAATCAGAAACGCGATTTTGTTTATCAGTTTCGGAAAGGAAAGGAGCTGCCACAACAGCAACATCTTTCTGTATAAACTCTATATGGCAGATCCATGGTAAAAATTATGAAAGCAATCCATAAACAGCTGCTGCTGGCAATACTGGGAGGCTTGTGCCTCTCCTGCGGGTGCGGCAGCTCCCCCAGTGCAGCCGATATCACAGATGATACGGCACAAAATGCCGTACTGCCGGAATCAGAAAACACCTTTCTCCAACGGGAGACCAAACAAATGCAGGGTACGGCAAATGAAACTTTTGGCGAAGAGCTGCAGGATACAGCAGAAGAAACAGAAATGGTTTCGGATAAAGATCCCTGGGAAAAGATGCGCTGGCAGGATTCCGTACCGGTGACGGAGCTTTCCCCGGAAGAAATCGCGTTTGACTACCAGTCCTTTCATTTTCTCAGCGGAATGGGCGTTGACGAAATCCAAAAGGCGGCCAATCGGGAACTGGACTTTTTGGAATATTGGAGCGACAGCATGATTTACACAGATGCTGAAAAGATCAAATACTATTTTCTGACCGAACAGGACGCATTCTACTGTATGGAATATGACACGCCGGATGCCGACGACGCCCTGTCGCTCGCACAAAACTGTTATGCGGAAATCTATGCGCTCTATGGTGAGAATAATGTCTATCCGGTACAATGGAACATTCATGAAATCGAATCTTCGGAAGAACTGGATCACAATAAAATCAAGGAAACCTATAGCGAGAAATGGCCCGTATTATACAGCGGCAGGATGGAAGAAAAAGTAAAAGATTCCCTGTCGACAGACAAAGTACGCCTTTCACTGTATATCAATACCCCGGTATACCAGGAACAGGGTTACTATACCGTTGGGATTTCCCAGGGTTCCGGCCCTCTGGATGCAGAATAAAAGCATCTGCGATCCGGTTCCGTTTTTTCACGAACGGAGCTTTGCTAAGTCTGTCTCTGAATGAGATTCTGTTTAAAAGAGAAGAACGGGTATTGCGGTTGGACAGTCTGCCAAACGCCGACTGCAATCTCCCGTTCTTTCCTTTTCGATTGCCGATTGCACTTTACCAGTCGCGCGCGCCGATTGCATCCTCTGCATCCAGCGCAACATCAAACCACTGCAGAATATACGCGACAGTTTCACCGATACTGTCGCGCGCAGCTGTTTCGATTTCACTGTCATTCTGCTCAAACTCCCCCTGCAGCTTATTGACAGCCAGCGTCATCTCATCAAATCTGTTCTGAATTTTTTGAAGATCCGTTTCTCCCGTCTCCAAAAAAGAAATCGTATCCATAAGCAGTTCCCTTATTTTATCCACCAGAAAATCCGGAAAATATTCGTCCTCATACATTGCCGAAAGCAGTCTGTAGTTTTGATCAAATTTTTTCATATTTTTTCTCCCCTTTCTCTTAATTCCTGTCAGTCACAATCAACCCACAACAGATGTTTTCCACAGTGCAGGCAGCGGAACAAATATCCCTGCACACTGCCGCCGTTGACCACATCCTTTAATAATTCCTCCGGATCCTCTCCCCAGTCGCTCCAGACAGAATCCGCCAATACCTCGTCCACAATGCCCATCCGTTTTAATTCGCGATAGCCCACGTATCCGATAAAAGCACAGTAATCGCCGCAATGAGTCCGCCAGTACTCCTGCTGCCATCCCTGATATCCCGGAGTGCGATGAATCAGCTCATCCAGCCGTTCTGAATCATCTACACCGTCCTCCAGCGAATACTCGTCCTGAAATGCTCCGTCAAACTTTTCAGCTGCCCTCCCGTCTGCAATACATGCCGGACACAGACAGCCGATATTTTCTACTGCGTAAAACGGTCCATTGTAGTAAACGGAAACCTCTTTTCCACAGCATTCGCAAGTTTTCGGCGGATCAGCCACAAGAAACGCCTCTGTCTCCAGCGGGTTCGGATGATATTGAAAAACAGGCAGCTGCACAGGCAGAACCGCCTGCCTGTTTCTGTCCCTCCCGCCTGCAGGTCGGTGCAGCGCAAACCTGTCCCCGCTCCATTCCATGTCTTTAAGCTTTGCCAGCCGCCGCTGCGCCTTTTTATCTGTTCGCACAACAAGCGGACGAAGCGTCTCATATGCACTGCGATACAGACCCAATGTCTCACATACATCAACCAATGCCCATCTGGCTTCGGGCGTATCCTGCTCCTCCAAAAAATCCTTAAATTCATAAAGCGCCGCAACACTTTCCATATTATTTTCAGATTGTTCAAACGCTTTTTTTAATTCCAGGTATCTCAATTGATACTTATTCACAGGACATTCTTCCTTTCTTCTCTGTCAAAACAGGCCGTAAAAATTGTTAATATTCGATCCGTTTCCCAAATATAGCAACCTCATCATAGCATTTTTACAGCTAATTCAAGTTTATAATTCGTGACGCAAAAAAGTATTCTGGCTGCGCATTCAATTCTGTAACAGTAGAAATCTTCGTCTTGATGTGTTATAATAATCCTGTCGCGAAAAAATAACCTCACTGGAAAGAGGAATCATAATGAGATTGACTGGCTTACTAATACTTGTGTTATTCTACTCGGTTTATATCAGCAAAATGATATTGCAAAGAAGAAAAGGCATACAAACAGACCAAATCGCAAGAGGCAAGCAGAAAACAAAAGTTTTCTACATTGAACTAACTATGAAAATCGCTGCTTATTCTGTTGTTGCCGCGGAAATAATCAGCGTTTTTTTGAATACTTTGCGCTTTCCTCAAAGTGCCGTTCTCTTCGGAGCTGCTCTCGGTTTGGTCGGCGACGCTCTCTTCGCCGTATCAGTCGTTACCATGAAAGACAGCTGGCGGGCCGGCATTGCGGAACATGATCAAACAGAAATGATCACCGGCGGAATTTATGGCATCAGCCGGAATCCGGCATTTTTAGCTTTTGACTGCGTCTATATCGGTTTGCTGCTCATGTATTTTAATTGGATACTGCTGATCTTTTCTGTCTTTGCCATAACAATGCTCCATTTGCAAATTTTGCAGGAAGAGCAGTTTTTATCAAAGGTATTTGGAGCGGAATATATGAACTACAAAAATAAAGTCCGCAGGTATCTTGGTCGTTATTAAGCCAGCTGTTTTTTTCATCTTTGCGTTGTTCTACAGCATTTGAGTTCCAAAAAGCTTTTGTACTTGCAAAATTTCTGCAAATCCGTGGAACGTTTATTACTGGACAGGCATTTCTTCTCTTACCTTAATAATTTTTTCTTCACCCGCAATTGTAAGTTTCACAGTTACTGATTTATTATTTGTTTGTAATTCTCTTGGCATTTTTATTGCAACATGCAGCGTAACTGAATCAAGCGCATCCAATCTATCCCACCTGTAAACCTGATCTATAAGTGTTCCGCTGCTTGTATATAATCCAAAATTTTTTGTAAGTGTATTTCCGTCATACTCCACTTTACAGTTGTCAACCAAATCTTCAATTCCCAAAATATCAGTATTCATATTTTTAATCCGCAAAATAATATCAATAAAAGTTTCATCATCTTCTGCATAATAATACATATAATAACCACTTGTATTATCAGGCAACAATTTTGCAGTTATATCGCTTTTTATGTAGGTTACATCCCATTTTGATGTACTGAATGAATCTCCCTGATTAAATGTTTTCTTTCTATCTTCTTCTTCTCTTGCAAGTTTTGTATACTCAATCCCGGCATTAGTCAAAATTGAATAATTCGTAACTTTCTCCTGTGATTCTTTTGAAAGAGAATTATACAGTTTTCGGGCTTCATTTATTTGACTGATACTGTCCAATGTCACTATTCCAATTGAATCAATTAATGATATACAATTATTTACCACAAGCTGGTCATATTCACTTTCCGCATTTTTCAAATCATTATAATTTTCAATCTGAGATTTTTCATCATCTGTAAGTTTGTCATAGGATGCTCTGGCTTCTTTGATCATATTTCCTGATTCCAAAGATACTGTTCCAATATCAGTAATTTTTGATTTTGTATCCTGAATTTTTAAATCTGTTATTTTTTCTATAGCAGAAGTCAGGTATTCATAGTTTTTGACTAACTTTTTTTGTTCTTCTGAAAGAGCATTATATGATTTTCTTGCCTTATCTATAATCGCATCGCTATCAAGCGTAACATCTCCAATTTGATCAATCACTTTGCCAGTTTCCGTGGCTTTATAATCATCAAATGTTTCCCTTGCCTCTATTAATTCTTTATGATTTGTAACATGACGTTGACATTTCTTAGAAAGTTCATGATATAGTTTTTCCGCTTTGGCAATTTTAGAAGCACTGTCAATATTGACCTCCCCAATATCTGAAATCGCAGAGGTTACATAATCTACTTCTTTTTGTTCTGTTTCATTAAGCTTATTACTCATGACAAATAATATGCTTCCAGTAGCAATCACCAAAGCAATCATTGCCAAAATAATAAACTTTTTCTTTGAAAAAATTTTTTTCTTTTTTTTAATTACATATCCGCAAGCAGGACATGCCTCTGCGGTATCACTGATTTCTTTTCCACATTCAGGGCATTGTATCATTGCCATAACACCGGTCCTCCATAAAATTAATTTTTTCTATATTATATCTCACAATTATACTATTTTCCACCAGTTTTTACAAAAACGCAAAACTGTGCCCCCTGTAAGGTAGATCTTTGTCAAATTATTTCTACTTATCAAATATCCCAATATATCTTCTTTCTATATCCTGCTCTGCAATACCATGACCACCTTGCTTAATACGTCCGGCTGCTCTTTCTTTTGCAATCTCTGCACTCTCAACCCCGATAAAATGTTAATCCGCATAAGGACACTCTGTAACCGTTTTAACACGGGAATATCATTAACAAATATTTCATGTTCCGGCGGGTACAGGATCCTGATGTGTTCAGTTCATTGGCAATAACCAGTGTATGAATGAAGCAGAGAAGTATCTGGAACGTTTTGTCGGGGAATTGGTGGAAATAGCAGAGACCGGCGACATTATTTATTTGGGAAAAGACTTCCCGGATGAATATTCCGGTTCAAAATATACAAGGAAAATGAAAGGCGGCAGGGCAAAGGCGAAAGCCAACATTCCGGTGATGCCACTAACGGCTGGTATTACTACACGACACGGTTTGCCATGCCGATATATGATAATGATGTGAAAACGGAAAACTATAATATTTATTCCGGCTGTCTGGTGGTAAACTGTACGGGGAAAGGGAAGATGTACCTGTATGATTTGGTGGACATAAAAAAAGAAGCGAGTAACCCACTCAGGACTAACAAGTAGCCAGTGGTACAAAACCGCCTCTCTTTGCTTAAAAGAATACCACCGGGCAGAAAATTCGTCAATCTATCCTGTATTTCGTTTGCCTATCTATTGGATCGTTCAGAATGCGTAAAATACGGAGTTTTTAAGCACTTTGTTAGTTACGTGTCACTTACCCATATGATTTTACAACATCCCCTACCATCTATTAAATACTCTTTATACTATGCAATAGCCTCAATGGTATACGGCAATGCATACAGTGTGTCCGGGTCAATATCCAGACATGTTGTATTATCCCAATGCCCACTGATATCCCAAGCAAGCGTATCATTCATTACAGTACACCTATCCATAAATGTTTCAATTTCTTTTAAACAGCTAAATGCCTCTTTCTCAATCATTTGCGACATATCGTAATGTACAATCTTTCCATCTTCAAAATATACATATACAGAATAATCTCGCATCGGCACAACCTGCACCACTTTGGGAAACATACCATCACCTCCGCTACACTAAAGGATTAATCCTGTTCAATGGCTTTCCATCCTTTGATAATTCCCAATTCTGCATCAATTCATCCTGGTGCAGAACACACCATGCCAGGATCAATTTTAACTGCCTTGACGGTAACGCTCCTTTTATCACTCTTGCCTCGTCAATTCTAACAAGCGCTTTATTCCCATTATATTCAGCGTGAAAATGCGGCGGGTTATGGTCATCATAGTACATAGTTACCCGTATTCCGTAAAACAATGAAACCTCCGGCATCTGTGATTCCTCCATTCTATCCGAGTTTAATATAAGTATATCACAATCTATCCATTAAAAAAACCCACAAACAAAATCTGTCTGTGGGTTTTCCATATATCTCTGTTCACAGATAATTGCTTATCTCCTGGATAATTTCAAATGCCCAAATTGCAGCATTATCACACAATTTGTCAGTTACGTGTCACTTACCCGTACTGTTTTTGTAATATCTCACACCTTTTCATTATATAAATTACCGCTCTTTATTTTACATTTTCTATAAATTTTTCATACCAAAGCGGTACCTCATGTGAAACTCTTACCAACTTTCCATTCTTATAAATTGCAAATCTGCGAAACTCTATGGTATTATCATAAAATGCCGCCAAATCACATTCCGGCAGAACAATTTTCAAATTATCAAATGTCTCAATATATCTTCTTTCTATATCCTGCTCTGCAATACCATGACCACCTTGCTTAATACGTCCGGCTACTCTTTCTTTTGCAATCTCTGCACTCTCAACCCCGATATAATGTAGTTCAATAAAATATCCTCTATTCTTTGCTTTTGTTATATTATTTATTATTGACTTTCCGCACAATGTAGTTTCCTGATTAAAAGTAATGCCTTCATCAAAATACTTAGCAATTTTCTTTACTGCAATTTTTCCGGCAGCCATAACGTCAGCCATATCTCTCCAATCGCCAAACTCTCTCAATATTTCATCTGTATTCACTCTTGGCATACTCTGCAGGCTTTGTAATGATTGGTACAACGTCGATTTACCCGCCCCATTAGCACCTGCTATTAAAATATATTTTTTCACTAAAAGAGATTCCTTTCTATTACCTGTCGCTGTTTCTTTTGCAGAAGAAAATTGCCCACCATTTCATAAAAGCTCCTTTGCTCTTCTGTCTCCGCTTCCAATACAAGCTGTAAAGTATCTTCCGGTTGAAGCGTTTTTATATCTTCATAGATTTTTTCATATTTTTTCACATCACACATAACAGCACCTCCATTAAGAAATCTATATAAGTTTAAAATATATTATAACCCAAATATCCTGAAATGTTAATAGATCAAAAAACTCCGCAGGGAAACCTGCGGAGTATATATTTTTGAAATCCCGTATACCATTTGCCTATCTCTTGGAGAACTGCGGTGCGCGACGGGCTGCTTTGAGACCGTATTTCTTACGCTCTTTCATACGCGGATCTCTTGTCAGATATCCTGCCGCCTTTAATGTCGGCCTGTACTCAGCATCTACTGTCAAAAGGGCTCTTGCGATTCCATGACGTATTGCACCGGCCTGGCCTGTGTATCCGCCGCCGCGAACATTTACGCGCACATCAAATTTATCTGCTGTCTCGGTTGCTACCAATGGCTGGCGTACAATCACTTTCAGTGTCTCCAGACCAAAGTACTCGTCCATATCTCTTTTATTGATCGTAACTTTTCCTGTTCCCGGTACCAAATATACTCTGGCAACAGATGATTTTCTTCTTCCTGTTCCGTAATATTTTGCATTAGCCAATGTTATCTACCTCCTCCATTAAAATGTCAAAGTTTCCGGTTTCTGCGCCGCATGCTTGTGATCCGGCCCCGCATATACAAATAATTTCCTGTACATCTGCGCTCCTAACGGACCTTTCGGAAGCATTCCCTTAACTGCATGTTCAACGACTCTCTCCGGATGTTTTGCCAACATTTCTTTCAATGTAGTCTCTTTCATACCGCCTACATATTCGGAGTGCCTGTAATATATTTTCTGTTCCAATTTTTTACCTGTTACTTTGACTTTATCTGCATTGACAACAATCACATAATCGCCGGTATCAACATGCGGCGTAAAAATCGGTTTGTTTTTTCCTCTCAATACATTCGCGATCTCTGATGATAAGCGTCCTAACGTTATGCCCGCAGCATCAACTACGTACCATTTTCTCTCAACGATAGACGGGCTCGCCATAAAAGTTTTCATTGATTTTCCTCCTGAATCAAATTGTTTACGCAGCGGCTGCATGAATGTCCGGCATACCTCCGACGCGCAGCAAAATTGCTTTGTTTATAGTCAAAATGTACTCCGGGGCTTTGGAGATACATTTATGTACTATCACAGACTTATGTATTATAGTACACGAATTCTCGCGTGTCAATCTTTTTCTGGAAAATCCTGTCCGAATAAAAATTTCAACCTTTTTTTGAACATTTTTTTAGTTTCGGCATTATTACTAATTTGATAGTGGGTATTTTGTAGAGTTTAACTATACAGAATGAAATACAGCAGATGTGCTACCCTCACTATACCAGAGTGCGCCCGCCTTGTAAACTCCCTTTTGCTGGAATGGGCGCAGCTTTAAGGCTGCCACTGCTGCCAGCCTCTCAAAGTCGCTGTATCTGATATTAAGCCAGCTTTTCCAGCTCTTCTGTGAAAAGCTCCCCAGCAGAACGGTAGCCATGTATCCTGCGTGGGTATCCGTTTATCCAGCTCTCTATTTTGTCTGCCTTATATGCTCTAAATGGTCGCTCTCTAATATCTCCGCTATCTTTTCTGCCGCCTTTTGGCTGTATGTAATGGCTCTAAGCTCGTCAGCGCCGCCCAGTGCGTTTATCTCATACACTGCATAATGACTGCTGCCGTATTCCCTCACTTGCCAGCTGAATACACGCCCCTTAATCTCTATCGGCTGCACATTATCCGCAACATTCCTGCATACCGTCCCTGCCGTATCTAAAGCCCCGCCCAGCCCCCGCATAAAAGACGCTAAAGCGTTTGTAAGTGCCTCTGCCGCTCTGTTGGCTACTTCCACAATGCTTACAGTGCTTATTTGCTTGATTGCCTTTTTCGCAAGTCTGCGTTGCTTGCGCTTATCCAGTTCTAAAGGCGGGTTTACTCCATGCAATTTTTTATAATTCTTTTTCCACTGCCTATACTTCATTCCGTTTTACCTCGCTTTCCTGCTTAATCTCAATACGCCTGCTGCCCCGCTGCTGTATAATTGCCTCAACGTGCAGATAGGCAGGCAGCAAAACTACGCTGCCCGCTCTAAGCTGGTACTCTATGCTTTCTTTCATTTTTCGGTAGTCCCCTGCTTTTGCTACCATTTCGCAGCCTATGAAAATTGTTATTTCCTGCTGCTTACTCTTCTTTTTCCTCTGCCGTCTGTTCATTCCCTGCCTGCCCGCCTTTCTGGTAATCCTCAAAGCTCATTTGCCCCGCTATCTGCTCTGCCCCCCCCGCTGCGTCCTGCGGCTCTGTCTGGCAGCGTAACATGATTTCATGCAGTAAATATAAATCGTCCTCGCTTACCTTGTCTGCCTGCT
>CAMUHN010000083.1 GCA_947088675.1 uncultured Roseburia sp. | reverse complement strand
GAAAATATTAACAAAAAAAGGAGAAAAAAACGGATTTCCGCGTGAAAATTAAAGTAAAAAAGAGTATATTTTAGTTGGAAGTATACACAAAGTATACAAAAAGTATAAAAAAATCAGATCATATTGATTGCGTCTAAAAGGTCTTTCAGGTCTTTTTCCACGTATATGCTGTTGGTTGTACCCTGTTTGGCGTGGCCAAGGATGGTTTTTTTGCTGTTTTCATTTACCCCCGCCCTGTCCATCATAGTTGCGCAGGTATAGCGTGTATCGTGCGGCAGATGTACCATATTTAAAGATTCCATTGCTGGATCCCAGATATTTTGCAAAAATAGAAAGCGGTAATAACGCCTGGGGCCGTTAGATAAAAGGTATTTATTTCTTTCGTCATATAGCTCCTGAACAAAATGATAAATTTTGTCGGCAATTGGAATGATCCTGTTTTTGCCGGCAGCTGTCTTTAAACCGCCGATCATATACTTATCTTCCAGGAAGACGCAATCATTTTTCATCGTTAATAGTTCTTCAATCCTGACACCGGTATAGATCATGATAAGGATGACCCTGACATTATTGTCATCCGAGTGCCTCCATAATAAAGAAACCTCATCACGGCTAAACGAGGAATGGATTTTGTCATTTTTTTTCTTATAAACAAAATCCACATCATTTATAAAATTTTCAGTTATATATCTTTGTTTACGGGCAAGGTCAAATGTCTCGTGCAGTACGAGTTTTGTATTTGCGACGGTGGAATTTGACATGCTGCTGATGGAATCGGCAATATCCTGGATATCCTGAAATTTTATATTGATAATCTTTTTCTCATGGATGGAAACACATTTTGAAATGGCGGCTTTATAGGATCGGGACAACTGGTCTGATGCGTTTCCGTTTTTTGCTTCAATGTGTCCGATATGTTTTTCGAGCCAGATTTCCGCCATTTCTTTGAAAGTTGGACAGGAACTCTCTGACTTTGAAATATGAATGTTTGCACCGGAATTATATTGGGCAAGCAAAAGCTGCGCATCCCGTTTCCCCTGTGCCGTGCGTTCAAAATAACCGAGATACTTGTAGCTTATGATTTCTTTGCCTTGCCGGTTCAATTTTTTACCATTCGGAACGCGAACGGCAATAGGTTTGCGCCGGTTCTTACCAAGGTCTACAATACTTCCGTATCCGGGCGGGTTTTTCATGGAATCTTCCTCCTTAAAATTTGGTATAAAAATGGCAGCCGGCAAATTTATTGCTTGCGGGCTGCCCAGAAAGATGATATAGTATATTATTCATGACAATTAGTACAGAATAAAACCCCAGAGTAGCCGCTCTGGGGTTTTGCTCGGTTGCATATATGCAACAACCGTCTCTTTCTGCCTGTTGACATTATAGCAAATGCAAAATGAATTTGCTATATACCCAGAAGCATTTTTATTTAATCAGGTTTGTCGATTATTTATTGTAGACGAATACTAATTTATCATCTGACCATACATCCAATTGCATGTTGATCTCAAGTTCCTTATATTCTGCAGGAACTTCGTACCCGACAACACCTTTCATCTTTTTGCCGGGAGCTACGTTTCCGTCGAGCTGGCTGTCTGCTTCCATAAGCGCAGAAAGGCTCACTTCTGTGGCGTATCCGTCCTGATATGCATCAAAAGACAGCATGGAACTGATTGACAGATCTTCCTGCCCGTTGTTTGCGATTTCAAATTCTGCTAATAAAAATACATTTCCGTCCCCCGGTTCGTTGAACTCACTTCCAGCAGACTCGGTAACGCCAAGAAATGTTACCTGTACATCTCCGGATTCCGCGGTTTCGCCCACACCATACGAACTGCTATCGGCAGAGTCATTGCTTTCGCTGGAAGCCTCGTTTGTGTCAGTGGTAGTTTCTGCATTATCAGAAGCACTTGTATCCGCATTATCAGGATCGTTTGCATCTGCAGCACTTGTGTCTGCCTGCGAAACGGCAGGAGAATTGTTGCCGGCATTTGCGTTGGAATTGGTAGATTCAGTGCACCCTGTCATTCCGACGATTGCCAAGAGGAGTGCAGTACCTGCAAGCACCTTTCGGGCACTGATATGTTTTGGGGATAGTGCCAAACCCCATGGGCTGATTGAATGTTTTTTCATGATCTTCCTCACTTTCTTTTAGCAATTAATACGTACTATGTCGTATTCTATCACAAAAGGAACTTAAAATCTACATATTTCGTCAGAAAGATATGAAAAAAATTTTATTACCGTTTCAATAATTTAATACTATATGCATACAATATGGTCATGGAGGAACATATACATGCAAATCCTGACATGGCAGGCCAGACACGCACATAATTTATCGCTTGTGGCGTTGGCCAAAAAATCCGGCATAAGCAAAAGTGCGTTGTGCAATATCGAAAACGGCAAAACAAGTCCCACGCTAAATCAGTTGGAAAAGATCGCAAAGGCACTTGACATGAGAATAAGTGACCTTTACGAGAGTGATTATAAATAAATTTCCATGATTGTGGAAATCGTAACTGAATGGGTTTTCAAAATCCTACTTATATAGTACAATGGTAAAAAACAAAGGAGGACATATGAGTATGGATTATAAAAAAGAAATCATAAGGCTAATCAATGAAATAGACGGGAAAAAGGAAAAGAAATTCCTTTCACAAATACTGATAATGATTAAAACGCATATGGCGGGTAGAATATGATCTACCCGTTTTTTTGTTTGTCCAGCAAATCGTTAGCAATATTTTTTAGCAATTGCTTAGACGTATCATCAAGTTTGTAATATGTAACAATAAAATTCTTTATCAATTCCGTAACAGAATCATCTGTAGAGTCTAAAAGCATTTGTGCATACATTGCGATTTCTTCATCTTTAGAAAGTTTTATAAATATATCTTCATCAGGGCCACCGTTTCGTATCCAGTATTCATTTACGGAGAATGTGGAACAAATATCGGATATTACCCTGTCAGTAGCATTAACACGCGAATTTTCTATATTTCTAATATTTGAACCAGAAAGCCCAATTTTAGCGCCGAAATCATCACAACTTTTTATTTTAAGTTTTATCTTTCTTAAATATCTGATGCGCTCACCAATAGTCGTCATATAAAAATCCTCCTTTTGTTTTAAATAGTATCATTGATAAAATTGATTGTCAAGCACGAAAAACACGCAAAAACGATTGACAAGCGTGAAAATAAGTGATAAAATGCGCTTAACAAACGAAAGAAAGGAGGTAAGGAAACGTGAAAATTTATAGACCAAAAGAGGATATTGGTGAAATGGTTAAAATCATGATGGAACTGGACAATACAGGCCGAATTATCATGCTATCAAATGCAACAACGCTTCTTGCAAGGCAGGAAATGGAAAAGGAAAATAGTGCGGAACACATCCGACCGGAGCTGGTGACGCAGTAGAGATGTGATAAAAATAGGACTAAATAATGAATAGGAGGGCTAAATGGAAGAAAAAAAGATGACAATGATAACCTTGTGCATTCAACATGGCATGGAGAATCACGAAGAATCTGAACTGTGCAAATTTATAAAAAATAATGCATTAGAGGGCGCAGAGATTTTGCGGAGATTTTCAAGGAAAAACCATTACCACATAATAACAGAAGCTATTATTTCACGAAGTCTGGGGTTAGAAAAATGGCCCGGGAACGCAAAGAAAGACATAATTACGGAATCCCAGGCCAAATGGATAGAGAAAACACACAGCCGGTTTGTTTTTAATTAGAAGGTGATGGCTTACAGCAAGGTGGATACATTTCGACTTCAATAAAGTCGTCGCCAGTTAATTCAGGCGAATGAAGTATCATAATATGACAAGCATCTTCGAGTGTTTGCAAAGCGGAGTTTAAGGACTGTGCTTTTTCGGGATCATCTGGGACATCAAATGTATAATGGCATTCTCCGTCTGCAAAAGACTTTTTTAATAATGACAATAGTTCTTTTTCGTAGTCAGTCATACAATACCGTCCTTTCTTGTTTATTTCAGCATGGCGGTGCTGATAAGACAATTATAAGGGCATGAAAGCAAAAAAGCAAGTGAGAGAACAATCAAACAAGACAGGGCAGCAGGAGACGGCACAACCGGAATCAGTGCTGCAGTAAGAAAGCAGGAAGCAACATGAGAAAGGAGTGAGTACGAAAATGCGGTTATATAACATTCTTGTAGCCTGCGAGGAAAGCCAGCGCGTGACGACAGAAATTCGGAAATTAGGGCATGAAGCCTACTCCTGCGACATAGAGCCGTGCTCTGGTGGGCATCCGGAATGGCACATACAGCAAGATGTAATTCCTCTTTTAAATGGGAAATGTTCGTTTCATACCATGGACGGGGTTTTTCATTCGATAAATGGAAAATGGGATTTGATTATAGCGTTTCCACCCTGCACTCATTTAGCGGTTAGTGGGGCGGCGTGGTTCGAGAAAAAGAGAAAGGACGGAAGACAGAAAGATGCTATTGAATTTTTTTGCAAAATACTTAATGCAGATTGCAGCAAAATAGCTGTCGAAAATCCAGTAAATATCATAGGAGGAAAATATATCAGGAAATTTTTCCTGGAATTATCTGAAAAATATAATTTGCCGTTAAAACCGACGCAAAGAATACAGCCTTACGAATTTGGCGATCAAGCCAGAAAAACGACATGTTTATGGCTGAAAGGAATTCCGGAATTGAAACCAACAAATATAGTTGATGCTGGGGAAATCTATGATTCTTGTGGCAAATATTATTCGGTTGGTGCAAGTGCAAACTGGGCCACGGACGAAAACGGAAAAATATTAAGATATAACGATCCATTAACCGCAAGAATAAGAAGCAGGACTTTCCCGGGTATTGCAAAGGCTATGGCGGAGCAGTGGGCGGGAAGTTAATTACAGGACTTCTGCAGGATCTGCTGGAATTTCAAAAGTATAATGGTAATCATCATCTGCGAATGATTTTTCCAATAATACCAGAAGTTCTTTTTTCGTAATCAATCATGCGATACCATCCTTTCTTCAAGTAATTCAGTATGTGGGTACTGATAAGACAATTGCAGGAGAAAAAACAAGCATTGAAATAAAAAACATGTAAAACTTACAGGAAAGACAGGAGGAAAAATGAAAGAAATTTTAACACCGGAATTACAGCGGCTTGACCTTTTGATGCCGGAGCAGCTTCTGGCAATAAGGATACAGACATTTACCCCGGAAGAGGTAGCGCCGATTTTCGGGGTGTCTACAGATACGCTGAGAAGCTGGATGAAGCATGGCAAGCTTAATATAGGCGTGGCGGACAAAAAGGACACGTCAGAATGCAAATATAATTTTACGATCTTCCGTCCGCATTTGGAGCGGTGCATACAGGGGCTGCTCATTTAAGATGGAAAAAGGGGGATGGCCATGACTGCTATTGATATCAGGTTCGCAGCCAAATGCGAACGGATACATCAGAAAGCCGTAGAACACTGGCAGGACGGAAAGAGCGTGGAAGTATGGAAAAACGAGTGCGGCATATTGTGTATTACGTACGAAAGCGGTCGTTGGTGGCACTATAAACAGGAGGGAGACGGAAGCATTGTCTGGTGGTAGTCTGTATAAAAGCTAAAAAAACGGAGGGGCCGCATGAGGAATGACCATTACACGCAGATTAGCCCGGATCTGCTTAAAAAAGCAAAAGGAAACGCATGGAGCCTGGAAAACATAGAAGCACACGGCGTATCCAGAAACGCGATTAAGTATATCGGCAGCAGTGTCGGGGAACAGATGGATAACGGAACGGACAGGAGGGTAACAGATTACTATAAAGACGCTGCAGGAGGGTTCTGGTTTCAGGACAGGGTTCTGCAGCGGGACGGGACGATTGTCAGCATGAACGTACATTTGTTCGGGAAAGAGAAAAAAACATCATATCGGAGATACAAAAGAAGAAAATATTAGACGTTGCGGGCCATCGCAACGTCTAAAAAAATAACAATAAATGCTATTGATGTGACTATAAAAATTATAGCACCTGTTGCATTTATTGTCAAGTAAATACGGCCAGATTAGGCCGTTTGGGGCTTGTTCAAGCTATTAACTTTAGCCATGAAAACAAAAAATGCAAAAGGGATGTGACGGGATGGGGTACTACAAAACAACCACAAAGGCAGGCGCTACAGTTGAGGTTACAAAAAGTTACACAAAACGGATCGGGGTAAAATCAAAGGGCAGCAAATCAAAAGCAACCCCGGAGGAAATGGAAAAAATAAATCAGATGAATGCAGAGCGCACACTCCGTCTGAAAATAAATGCAAATTTTGTAGAGGGGGATCCGTATGTTACGTTGACATATCCCAGAAATAAACGGCCAACTCCAAAAGAGGCAAAAAATAATATAACAAAAATATTGGGCAGTATGCGAAAGATATACAGGAAGCTGGGGACGGAACTGAAATATGTCAATGTAACGGAATACAAAAACAAAGCGATACACCATCATCTGATAATAAACCAAATCCCGGATCATGACGCTGCAAAAATTGTCAGGAAATTATGGAAATTTGGGCGTCCGCACTTTCAGTTTTTGGACGACACGGGGCAGTACAAAAAAATTGCCGCGTATTTTATCAAAGAAACATCAAAAACGTTTAAGGAAAATGACGGCGGGCATATGCAGCGTTACAGCTGCAGCAGAAATCTGGTAATGCCGGTATCAAAAACCGAGATCATTAAAAAGGCAAAAAAATGGTTGCCGGACCCGAAACCGAAAAAAGGATACTACATAGATCAAGACACAGTATACAACGGGATAGACCCGTTTACAGGCAGGGAATATCAGAAATATACCATGGTACAGATCATTCCCGGCAGCGTTTGGGATGGCTGTGGATAACCCGGAAAGAAAAGAGCGCGGCGTCCAGTAATTACTGGACGAAAAGGCAGATCGAAAGAGGGTGGATAAGTTGGAAGTGGGGATATACATGAAATGCCATTTCCGCGGGAACCCAAGGGGCGCGGGGGAGGCAGCGGCGGTCATAGAGTACATAGACAGAACCGGAAAAAGCCACATAAGGAAACAATTTATCCGGATCGAACATGATACGAAAAACGCCTTAAATCTGAAAATCTGTATAGCGGCGATGCGGATATTGTTAAAGCCCTGCCATATTACGGTTTACACTGCCTGCGACTACGTGGGGAACGCCTGCCGGCTGGGATGGGTGGAGAAATGGCAGCAGGATGGCTGGAAGAGGGCAAACGGAAAGCCGCCTGCCAACGTGGAGGACTGGAAACAGTTCTTCATGCTGACAAAGATTCATACCGTAGCATTTTCGGAATATGACAGCCGGTACGACGAAGAAATTGAAAATGATTTAAAGGAGAAATAGCGGCATGGTTTACATGGGGTCGAAAGCCAAAATCGCAGATTACATAGTACCGGTTATCCAAAGTCATATAGTGGTAAGCGGCAGCAGGACATACATAGAGCCGTTTTGTGGCGGCTGTAATGTGATAGACAAAGTCAAAGCAGTCAACCGGATCGCGGCAGATAAAAACGAATATCTGATCGCGCTATTTAAACACCTGCAAAGCGGCGGCAAACTGCCAGATGAAATATCCAAAGAAGAATACGAAAAAGTAAGGGAAAACAAAGAGAGTTTTCCGGAGTGGTATGTTGGGGCGGTTGGTTTCCTGGCATCATACAATGGCAGATTTTTTGATGGCGGCTATGCGGGCATCGGGTACGAAAGAGGCAGGAAAAGGGATTATTTCAGAGAAAAACGCAACAACATTTTAAATCAGATACGGCGCGGCGGCATCGCTGGCATAGATTTCATGGCAAAGGATTATCGGGAGTTTCGGCCGAAAGGCTGTGTTGTATATTGCGATCCGCCATACGACGAAACGAAAGAATACGGTATTGCAAAAACGTTTGACCGGATAGAGTTTTGGCAGATCATGAGGGATTGGAGCCGGGACAATACGGTTTTGATTTCAGAACAAAAGGCGCCGGAAGATTTTATGGCAGTTTGGGAAAAAGAGATAGATCGCACACTGCAAGCAAAAGAGCATTTCAGAGCGACAGAGAAATTATTTGTATGGGGGAATAGCGGTAAGTTTGTTTAAAGTAAGCGGTTTGAAGCATGAAAATGTAACAGTACAGAAAGGCGACAAGTTATGAGGAAAACAAAAAGCATTGTAACAGAACATGAAAAAATGTGTTTCTTCTGCGGAAGACCGGCAGAGTGCGAACATCATTTATTATTCGGTAACGGAATCAGAGAACTGGCAGAGCAGGACGGTTTAAAAGTACCCGCCTGCAATAACTGTCATAACATGGGGCGGTTGCCGGAGCGCTTACATGATAACCCTATGGCCGAAAAGCTGTCTAAGATTTTAGGGCAGGCGGTGTATGAGGCAAAGATCGGCAGCAGGGAGGAATTTCGGGCGCGTTATGGCAAGTCTTATCTGTAAGGAGGGAAAAATGGCATTGATGGAATTAGTCAGGAAACTGCACATCAGGGCAGAAAAGCAACGCAGGGAAGAGCGAAAATTGCTGATGGAAATCGAACAGCTGTCGGATTACAAAACAGCGGAGACAGCGGCAAATATCTATGCAAAAAATAAGCACGAATATTCGTTTGAGGGGTATTTGCAGCAGTTGCTAAAGCTAAAAACTGTCCTTGCAGCAGGCGTACCGGCAAACATTGCACTTGAGTCTGTGGACGGTTGTCTGGATGCGGAAACAATTATAACATCAAACCTTTCGCACATAAAAGAAATTGAAAACGATGATGCACAGCAGTATGCGGAGGAATGCGCCTGTGTTATAGAGGGCGCAGCAAAAGCCATATTAGAAATGTTAAAAATGCGAGAGGAGGATTGACAAATGCAAACAATCTCAATCATCAGCTTAAAAGGCGGCGTGGCAAAGACCACGACAGCGGTAAACATGGCGTACATACTGGCAGCAGTACACAAAAGGAAAGTGCTTGTTATCGACAATGACAAGCAGGGGAACGCCTCTAAAGCATTTGACCGGTACGACACCGAGGACAGAAACACCATAGCGCGGGCAATGCTGGAAAGAAATTTTGATGTTTCTGAGATTATCAGGAAAACGAACTATGAGGGCATCGACATGATAACCGCAAACATGGATCTGTTGGAGGCAAACCTTAGAACTGTGGTAGATACCGGCAGGCAGCAGCAGACACGGTTTAAAAAGGCGCTGGCAGCAGTAAGCGGCAATTATGATTTCTGCATCATCGACAACGCGCCCGATATTAATATGAGCATCATTAATGCGCTTGTAATGACAAATGATGTGATTATGCCGATCTTTATGGATCAGTATTCATTTGACGGTTTAAACATTTTGTTAGAGCAGATCGGGCAGGTGCAGGAAGATTTCAACGAGGCGTTAAATTTTGCCGGTTGCCTTGTGACACAGTATCAAAACAACGATGTGAACAATTTGAACATTGAAAAGCTGCAGGCGCGGGGGTTGCCGATGTACGCGCAGAGGATCCGCAGGACGGAAAAGAAAGTAAGCGAAAGCACATTCGAGAAAAAGCCGCTTGTAGAATATTCAGTGAGATGCGGCGCAGCACAGGACTATAAAAAGTTTGTCGTAGAGTATTTAGGTGGGTGCGGAGATGCTAAGATTCAAAGCAATTAGATCACCGTCTACACGCGGCAGATATGCCGCGCATCCAGTAAATACTGGACGAGCACCCAAATAGGGTACAAGGCAAAGGAGGCAGACATGGCATTTAATATCAATAATTTTCTGAATGCAGAAAGTAAAAAGGACGTAAAAAGCGAGTGGAAACCGATCAGGGTAAGTGTACGGAAATTAAGACCGGCACCAGATGAAAAAAATTTCTACCATTCAGAGGGCAAGGAAATTAAAGACCTTGCGGAAAGCATAGAGTTGATCGGTTTGCAGCAGTACCCCGTAATCAGACCGGTAGAGGGTACGGACGAATACGAGGTTATAGCAGGACACAAACGGCGGCTTGCGATTTTAAAACTGCTGGACGAGGGAAAATCAGAATACGAAATGATTCCGTGCAGAGTGGAAACGCCGGACGACATACGAAACGAGTTGATTCTTATTTTTACGAATTCAACACAGCGGGAAAGAACGGATTACGAGAAGATGCGGGAAATTGAGCGGGTGCGGGAACTTTTGATCGAATATCAGAAAACACACGAACTGACCGGACGCAGGCAAAACATTATTGCTGAGATTTTGGGAACAAACAAAACCAAAGTGGGCACGTTAGACAATATCAACAATAATCTGGTCGAGCCGTTTGTGGAAGAATTTGCAGCGGGGAAAATCAGCACAAGCGCAGCGAATGAGATCGCCGGTTTGGAGCCGGGCGCGCAGCAGGCATTATATGAAACATACAAGGCAACCGGATCATTGACTGCAAAGGACGCGAGAGCGCTTAAAGAAGCATTTCCTGATGATTTGCCAGAAAACTTAAAAGCAGAGGTAAGGCAGTACGCGGAAGAAACCGGAATAAGTTTAGAAGATGCAGCAGGCGTTATAACAGAACGCCGGGAGAGAGTACAGGAGCCGTCAAAAGAGGCAGAGGCGATAGAAAACATACAGGAAAAAGGGCAGGAAACGGCGCAGGACGAGCCGGAAATCAAAGTAACCTATAACACGCCCGAGCCGGACAATGCAGACCGTAAAAACATTAAAAAAACGGAGGATAGAAACGTGGAATTTAATATTCAGGAGCTAAAAATAATAGAAAGGCTTTTAATCAATAGAATGAATGCCTGTAGCGATCCGGATATTGTGGAGTTGCTGCGCAAAGTAAGGGTTAGAATCGACAATGCAAATCATCATTTGGAAATTACAGAAAGAGGCAGACAGTGAAAAATAAATTAGCTTATATATGCAGCCCATACAGAGGCAACGCATACAA